>NZ_JBBIAB010000015.1 GCF_039634785.1 Tistrella mobilis
TACAGCTGAAATCAGGCGGCTTCTCTCCAGGCTTCTGTTCGCGACACAACGCCACGCAGGGGACGTCTGGGCATGGTTTCGGTGGCGGCAGTCACATCAAGCGGTTGCGGCCATTTCGCATCGGGCGAAAGATATAATATGCAACTGTAGCACTAAGCGCCGGCAGCCGTTCCCCCGCCGTCGCGCAGCATCTCCACCGCGCGGCGGACATGGGGGTCCAGGCCCTCGCCGCCGGCGGCCAGGTGCTCCAGGATCGCCGCGCGCATCCGCGGGTCCCAGAACTGGCGGATATGCTCGGCGGTGCCCTGGGCCGCCTGATCGGGGCCCTGGGCCACAAAGAAACGGCCGATCTGGTTGGCCATCATCACCAGCTTGTCGGGGGACATCGGCGGTCAGCTTTCCTCAGGACAGGTCGAGGCCGGCGATCCGCCGGGCCCCGGTGAAGACTTCGAAACCATCGGCGCGGGCAACCGCGACCAGGGTGATGCCGGCCGCCTCGGCCGTGCGGATCGCCAGCGCCGTCGGTGCCGAGACCGCGATCATCACCGTGATCCCGGCCATCGCCACCTTCTGCACCATCTCGATCGAGACCCGGCTGGTGATCACCGCCACGCCCTCGGACGCGGGCAGGCCGCCCAGCGCCAGTGCGCCCGCCAGTTTGTCGAGCGCATTGTGCCGGCCGACATCCTCGCGCACCAGCGCCATGCCGCGATCGGGATGCCACCAGCCGGCGGCATGCATCGCCCGGCTTTCCCGCCCCCAGATCTGATGCGGACCCAGCGCGTCCAGCGCCGCCAGCACCTGATCGGGCGTCAGCCGCAGCCCCGCCCCCACCGTCTTCGGCGGCCGCATGGCGCCGGCCAGGCTGTCGATGCCGCAAAGCCCGCAGCCGCTCGGCCCCGCGACATGGCGGCGCCGTTCGATCAGCCCGGCGGCGCGGTCGGCATCCAGGCGGATGCGCAGATCGATGCCGTCCTCCAGCACCGCCACCCGGATCTCCTCGATCTGGCCGGGATGCTCGACGATCGCCTCGTTCAGGCTGAAGCCCACGGCCAGATCTTCCAGATCGGCCGGGCTCGCCATCATCACCGCATGGGTGCTCTGGTTGTAGGTGAAGGCGACCGCCACCTCGTCGGGAATGGTGCGCGCCCGCCGGCTGACACGGGCCTCGTGCCAGCCCGTGGGCGTCACCCCGACCAGGGGGCGCTGCTCCTCGCGGTCACTCTGCCGCATCGACCACGATGCGCCGGCTCTGACGGCCGAAATCGTCATAGCGTGCCTGCCAGTCGGTGGGGCCGTTGGAGGGCGAGACCTGGACCGCGGTCACCTTGTATTCTGGGCAGTTGGTCGCCCAGTCGGAATAGTCGGTGGTCACCACATTGGCCTGGGTCATCGGGTGATGGAAGGTGGTGTAGACCACGCCCGGCGCCACCCGGTCGGTGATCAGCGCCTTGAGCGCGGTGGCGCCGGCGCGGCTCTGCAGCTTCACCAGATCGCCGTCGCGGATGCCGCGTTCCTCGGCATCATGGGGGTGGATCTCCAGCAGATCCTCTTCATGCCAGCGCACATTCTCGGTCCGCCGGGTCTGGGCGCCCACATTGTACTGGCTGAGGATCCGGCCGGTGGTCAGCAGCAGCGGGAAGCGCGGCCCGGTCTTCTCGTCGGTCGGCACATATTCGGTGATCATGAACCGGCCCTGGCCGCGCACGAAACCGTCGACATGCATCACCGGCGTGCCCTGGGGCGCCTTTTCGTTGCACGGCCACTGGATCGAGCCCAACGCGTCGAGCCGGTCGTAAGAGACGCCGGCAAAGGTCGGCGTCACCCGTGCGATCTCGTCCATGATCTCGGACGGGTGGCTGTAATCCATGCGGAAGCCCATGGCATGGGCGATGTCGAGCGTGATCTCCCAATCGGCCTTGCCCGAGCGCGACGACATCACCTTGCGCACCCGCTGAATGCGGCGCTCGGCATTGGTGAAGGTACCGTCCTTTTCCAGGAACGTAGAGCCGGGCAGGAAGACATGGGCGTAATTGGCGGTCTCGTTCAGGAACAGGTCCTGGATCACCACGCATTCCATCGCCGCCAGCCCGGCCGCGACATGGGCGGTGTTGGGGTCGGATTGCAGGATGTCCTCGCCCTGGACATAGAGCCCCTTGAAGCTGCCGCCGACGGCGGCATCCAGCATGTTCGGGATCCTGAGCCCCGGCTCGTGATCCAGCTCCACGCCCCAGAGTTCCTCGAACATCTGGCGGGTGGCATCGTCGGCGACATGGCGATAGCCCGACAGCTCGTGCGGGAACGAGCCCATGTCGCAGGCGCCCTGAACGTTGTTCTGGCCGCGCAGCGGGTTCACGCCCACCCCCGGCCGGCCGAGATTGCCGGTGGCCATGGCGAGGTTGGCGATCGCCATCACCGTGGTCGACCCCTGGCTGTGTTCGGTGACGCCCAGCCCGTAATAGATCGCGGCATTGCCGCCGGTGGCATAGAGCCGGGCGGCCTTGCGGATCTCGTCGGGGTCGACGCCGGTATACTGCGCCACGGCTTCGGGCGAATTGGCCGGGTCGGCGACGAACTCCGCCCAGGCGCCGAAGCTTTCCATGTCGCAGCGCGCGCGCACGAACGCTTCGTCGACCAGGCCTTCGGTGACGACGACATGGGCGAGTGCCGTCAGCACCGCCACATTGGTGCCCGGGCGCAGCGGCAGGTGATGGGCGGCGGCGACATGGGGCGTGCGCACCAGATCGATCCGGCGCGGATCGACCACGATCAGCTTCGCCCCCTGGCGCAGCCGCTTCTTCAGCCGGGATCCGAAGACCGGGTGGCCGTCGGTGGGGTTGGCGCCGATCACCATCACCACATCCGACTGTTCGACCGAATCGAAATCCTGGGTACCGGCCGAGGTGCCGAAGGCGGTCTTCAGCCCATAGCCGGTCGGCGAATGGCAGACCCGGGCGCAGGTATCGACATTGTTGTTGCCGAAGCCGGCGCGGATCAGCTTCTGAACCAGGAAGGTCTCTTCATTGGTGCAGCGCGACGAGGTGATGCCGCCGATCGCGGTGCGGCCGTATCTGGCCTGGATGCGGCGGAATTCGCGGGCGACATGGCCGATCGCCTCGTCCCACGACACCTCGCGCCAGGGGTCGGTGATCCGCTCGCGCACCATCGGCTTCAGAATGCGCTCGCGATGGGTGGCATAACCCCAGGCGAAGCGGCCCTTGACGCAGGAATGGCCGCGATTGGCCTTGCCGTCCTTGTAGGGCACCATCCGCACCAGCTCTTCGCCGCGCATCTCGGCCTTGAAGGTGCAGCCCACCCCGCAATAGGCGCAGGTGGTAACGACCGAGCGTTCGGGCTGGCCGATCTCGATCACCGTGGTCTCGGTCAGCGTCGCCGTCGGGCAGGCCTGGACGCAGGCGCCGCACGACACGCATTCGCTGTCGAAGAAGGCCTCGCCCTGGCCGGCCGCGACGCGCGAGCCGAAGCCGCGCCCCTCGATGGTCAGCGCGAAGGTGCCCTGCACCTCTTCGCAGGCCCTGACACAGCGCGAGCAGACGATGCATTTCGACGGGTCATAGGTGAAATAGGGCGTCGAGACGTCCTTTTCCGCCACCAGATGGTTGGCGCCGTCATAGCCGTAGCGGACGTCGCGCAGGCCCACGGCGCCCGCCATGTCCTGCAGCTCGCAATCGCCATTGGCGGCACAGGTCAGGCAGTCGAGCGGGTGGTCGGAAATATAGAGTTCCATCACCCCGCGGCGCAGCTTCTGCAGGCGCGGCGTCTGGGTATGGACCACCATGCCGTCGGCCACCGGCGTGGTGCACGAGGCGGGCGTGCCGTTGCGCCCCTCCACCTCCACCAGGCACAGCCGGCACGACCCGAAGGCATCGAGCATGTCGGTGGCGCAGAGCTTGGGGATGGCGCCCCCGGCCTCGGTCGCCGCCCGCATGATCGAGGTGCCCTCGGGCACCTCTACCTCGCGGCCGTCGATGGTCAGCCGCACCATGGCGGTGGCGTGCGAGGCCGGGGTGCCGTAATCGGTTTCGTGGATCAGCGACATGTCCGGTCTCCTCATTCGGCCGCGGCGGCGGACCCGGCCGCGCCAGCACCGAAATCTTCGGGGCCAAAATCCTCGGGAAAATGATCGAGCGCGCTCAGCACCGGATAGGGGGCGAAACCGCCCAGCGCGCAAAGCGATCCGAACTTCATGGTCTCGCAGAGGTCGCGCAGCAGGGTGATCTGTTTCGCATCCCCCGCCCCGATCCGGTCGATCACCTCCACCCCGCGGGTGGAGCCGATCCGGCAGGGCGTGCATTTGCCGCAGCTTTCGATCGCGCAGAATTCCATCGCGAACCGCGCCTGGGCGCGCAGGTCGACGGTGTCGTCGAACACCACCACCCCGCCATGGCCGATCAGCCCGCCGGCCGCCGCGAAGGCTTCGTAGTCGAAGGGCGTGTCGAACAAGGCGCGGGGGAAGTACGCCCCCAGCGGCCCGCCCACCTGCACCGCCCGCACCGGCCGGCCGCTGGCGGTGCCGCCGCCGATCTCGTCGACCAGCTCGCCAAGGGTGACACCGAAGCCGGTCTCGTAAAGCCCGCCGAAGCGGACATTGCCGGCCAGCTGGATCGGCATGGTACCGCGCGACCGCCCCATGCCGAAATCGCGATAGGCCCCCGCGCCCTCGGCCAGGATGAAGGGCACGCTGGCGAGCGAGATGACGTTGTTGATCACCGTCGGCCGGCCGAACAGGCCCTGATGCGCCGGCAGCGGCGGCTTGGCACGGACCTGACCGCGCTTGCCCTCGATGCTGTCGAGCAGCGCGGTTTCCTCGCCGCAGACATAGGCGCCGGCGCCCATGCGCAGCTCGATGTCGAAATCATGGGCCGAGCCGCCGATGCGCGCGCCCAGAAGTCCGGCCCGGCGGGCCGCGTCGAGCGCCAGGGCAAAGGCCGCTGCGGCATGCGGATATTCCGAGCGCAGATAGACATAGCCGCGACTGGCACCAACGGCGATGCCGGCGATGACCATGCCCTCGATCAGCACGAAGGGGTCGCCCTCCATGATCATCCGGTCGGCATAGGTGCCGCTGTCGCCCTCGTCGGCATTGCAGACGATGTATTTCTGCGGCGCCCTGGCGGCGGCGACCGTGCGCCATTTCACGCCGGTCGGGAAACCCGCCCCGCCGCGGCCGCGCAGCCCCGACTGCACCACCTCTTCGACGATGCCCTCGGGCCCCAGCTCCAGCGCGCGTTCAAGCCCGGCCCAGCCACCATGGGCGCGATAATCCTCGACCGATGCCGGATCGACGATGCCGGTGCGTGCGAAGGTCAACCGGGTCTGGCGGGCCAGGAAGGGGATCGCGGCGGGGGCGCCGAGCCGCAGCGGATGGGCCCCACCCTCGAAGAGACCGGCCGCGACCAGCCCCTCGACATCGGATGCCTCCACCGGGCCATAGGCGATGCGGCCCCCGGGGGTCGCCACCTCGATCATCGGCTCCAGCCAGAACAGACCGCGCGATCCTGTGCGCACCAGATTGAGATCCTGCCCGGCTGCACGGGCAAGACGGGTGAGTTCGGCCGCGACCTCGTCGGCGCCAAGCGCCAGCGCAGCGGCATCCTTGGGCAGGTAGATCGTCACGCTCATCGCACCGCCTCGTCGATCAGGCGTTCGAGCCGGGGCCCGCCCAGCCTTGCGCCGAGCCGTCGGCCGCCCTCGACACCCGGGCCTTCCAGCATGGCCGACGGCGCCGTGGCGCAGAGGCCCAGGCAATAGACCGCCTCCACCGCCAGCGCCCCGTCGGCCGAGGTTTCGCCGCAGGCAAGGCCGGTCCGCTCCGCCACCCGCCGGGCCACCTGGTCGGCACCGGCGGCCTGGCAGGCTTCGGCCCGGCAGAGCTTCAGCACCCGGGGCGCCACCGGCGTTTCGCGGAAATCATGGTAAAAGCTGACCACGCCGTGAACATCGGCCCGGGTCAGGTTCAGCGCCTCGGCGATCATCGGCACCGCCTCGGCCGGCACATGGCCGAAGCTCGCCTGGATCTCGTGCAGGATCGGCAGCAGGGCCGTCCGGCCCTCCGCCGCCATATCACCGATGATCAGGGCGCCCTTTTCGGGCGTCCAGCTGTCGTATCGCGTCATTCCCCGGCCCGTTTTCTGGTTGTCCTGGGCGAAAGTCCTCTGAGGTGAGGATGGCCCCGGGCCGGCCCCGCATCAATATCGCGTTTCCGTTACACGATCAGCTTTTCCTATCGTCGCGATCGGGGTTGGGGCATCGACGCGCTGTCGGCGGCCACCAGACGCCGGGCTTCCGCGACCAGGGCCGCGGTCAGCGGCATCATCGGCTCACGCTGGGGTACGACCAGCCCGACCTGGTGAGAAACATCCGGATCGACCAGCGGCACGGCATTGATCCGGCCGTCGCCCACCAGACCCAGCGCCTCGGCCAGCCCCACCGGCATGATCGTGGACCAGCGGGTGGTGCGGATATGGGCCGAGAGCACCGAGACCGAATTGGATTCGAGCAGCGGCGCCGCATCGCCGCCGGCGGCCGCCAGCATGCCGTCGATGATCCGGCGGTTCTGCATGTCGCGGCTGAGCAGGCAGAGCGGCAGCCCGGCGGCTTCGGCCCAGGCGATGGAGGCGCGGCCGCCCTCGGGGCTGTCGGCGGCGGTCAGCAGGTGATAACGCTCGCGATAGAGCGGCACCGTCCCCACCCGGCCGAGCGGTTCGTTGTCGAGATAGGTGATGCCCGCCTCCACCGCCAGATCATCGACCAGCTGCAGCACCTCGGTGGAGGTACAGGTGCGGATGGCGAAACGAACCTGGGGGTTGCGGATCCGGAAGCCGGTGGTCAGCCGCGGCGTGATCCCCAGCGCGGTCGGGATCACCGCGATCCTGAGCGTGCCCGACAGGCCGCGCTTCAGCGCATCGATCTCCTGCCGCATCGAGCGTGCATCGCCGACGATGCGCCGCGCCCAGTCCAACACCCGTTCACCTTCCGGCGTGAAGCCGCGAAAGCGCGAGCCGCGCTGGACCAGCATGGTGCCGAGCAGGTCTTCCAGCGCCTTCACCCCGGCGGAAAGCGTCGGCTGCGACACGCCGCAGGCCTGGGCGGCGCGGCCGAAATGGCGTTCGCGGGACAGGGCCAGCAGAAACTCCAGCCGGTCGATCAAGGGGCAGCTCCTCGGCAGACGGGAGAAACATGCAGTGATAACGCCCCGATCCGGGGCTGCCAATCCCGGGACCGTATCATCGCGCCAGACGTGCGCAAGTTTTGGATCGACAAAACCGTCAGGTATATGTACCAGTGGTTGTGTATGCAGGCCCGCGCCACGATCATAGGGTTCTGCACGATCGGCAGCAGCCAGCGACGGGGCAAGCCATGGACACCACCGAGAACGGCATCGTTCACATCCGCCAGCCCGCCACCGCACCTCAGCCGCGACGGGTGATGGTCTTCGATACCACGCTGCGCGACGGCGAGCAGGCGCCGGGCAATGTGATGTCGGCCGAGCAGAAGGTGGCGATGTTCCGCCGGCTGGATGCGCTGGGCCTCGATCTGGTCGAAGGCGGTTTTCCGGCCTCGTCGGGCGAGGATTTCGAAGCCTTCCGCGAAATGGCCCAGGGCCCGCGGGCAAGCAGGATCTGCGCCTTCTGCCGGGCCGCCGAACGCGACATCGACATCATCGCCGAAGGGCTGGGCTCCAGCGGCAATGCCCAGATCGAGATCCTGCTGGTCGGCTCGGAAATCCATCTGGAGCACAAGCGCCGGATCACCGCCGAAGAGGCGATCGAGGAAGCGGTGCGCAGCGTGCGCCATGCGGCCTCTCTAGGGTTCGACGACATCGCCGTCGCCCCGGAAGACGCCACCCGCGGCTCTCTGCCCTTCCTGGAGCGTCTGCTCAAGGCCTCGGTCGAGGCAGGCGCGCGCACGGTTGCGATCCCCGATACGGTCGGCTGCGCGCTGCCGCATGAATTCGCCGCCCTGGTGCGCGCCATGCGGTCCTGGGTCGGTCCGGACGTGATCCTCTCGGCCCATTGCCACGACGATATGGGGCTGGCGCTCGCCAACACCCTGGCGGCGCTGGAAGCCGGCGCCGACAGCTTCCAGGCGACGCTCTGCGGCATCGGCGAGCGGGCCGGCAATACCGCGCTTGAAGAGGCGATCGCCCAGCTGCGGCTCAACGGCCCGCGCATGGGGCTTGCGACCGATGTGGCGCTGGAGCCGGTGATCGAGGCCGCCCATGCCCTGCGCGAGATGATCCGCCTGCCGCTGATGCCGACCAAGCCGCTGCTCGGCACCGAGGCCCGCACCGTCACCGCCCCCACCCATCTCGGCTGGGCACGCACGGCCGAGGCCTGGCCGGTGCGGCCGGTGGCGGCGCTTCGCCCCAATGCGGTCATGGTCGGCGGCACGCCGCGCAACGCCATCACCCGCCGCCTGGCCGAGGCCGGGGTGGTGATCGACATCGACAAGATCGATGCGGTCTGCGACCGGCTGGCGGCCGATCCGACCCCCGACCGCTTCAACGATCACGGCGCGCTGGTCGCCCTCTATCGCGAAGTGGCCGACAGCGGCACCGGCCTGCCCGGCTGAGCTGCCGCAGGCCGCAAGGCATCCTCTTCCCTGTCCCGCAGGGCCTCCCGGCCCCTTCTGCTCCCGGCGGTCATCATCGCCGGGAGCTTTTTTCCGCCAAATTGACAAAGATTTTTTGTGTTTGAAGCCGGTTCCACAATGGGTGTCGTTTATATACAGTGCCGCAACGGGCCGGCACTGCCCCCTTCAAGACATGATCCGGGCCCGGCACCATCCAGGGAGCGAGACCAGATGACCCAGTACCGTCACCCCGAGACGGCCGTTCTGCATGCGGGCTATCGTGCGGACCCCACCACCGGCGCGGTGGCGGTGCCGATCTATCAGACGACCTCCTATCAGTTCGAAAGCACCGCGAAGGCCGCCAACCTGTTCGCGCTGTCGGAGCTGGGCAACATCTATACCCGGATCATGAACCCGACCACCGACGTGCTGGAGCAGCGCCTGGCCGCCCTTGAAGGCGGTGTGGCGGCGCTCGCCGTCTCTTCGGGTCAGGCGGCCTCGGCGCTGGCGATCCAGAACCTCGCCCAGGCGGGCGACAATGTCGTCTCGTCGACCGATCTTTACGGCGGCACCTGGAACCTGTTTGCCAACACGCTGCGCCAGCAGGGCATCGAGGTCCGCTTCGTCGACCCGTCGGATCCTGAGAATTTCCGCCGCGCGACCGACGACCGGACCCGCGCCTATTACGGCGAGACCCTGCCGAACCCCAAGCTCAGGGTGTTCCCGATCGCCGAGGTCGCAGAGATCGGCAAGTCCTTCGGCATCCCGCTGATCATCGACAACACCGCCGCCCCGATCATCGCCCGGCCGCTTGAACATGGCGCGGCCGTGGTGGTCTATTCCACCACCAAGTATATCGGCGGCCACGGCACCTCGATCGGCGGCATCATCATCGACGGCGGCACCTTCGACTGGGAGGCCTTCCCCGAGCGTCAGCCGCTGCTGAACACCCCCGATGCCAGCTATCACGGCGCGGTCTGGACCCAGGCGGTGAAGCCGCTCGGCCCCATCGCCTATATCATCAAGGCCCGCGTCACCCTGCTGCGCGACCTGGGTTGCGCCGCCTCGCCCTTCAACGCCTTCCAGACCATTCAGGGCCTGGAGACGCTGCCGCTGCGCATGCGCGAGCACAACAAGAACGCGACCCTGGTCGCCAAGTTCCTGTCGGAGCATCCGGCAGTGCAGACCGTCACCCATCCGAGCCTGGCCGAGGGTGAGGCGCGCGCCCGCGCCGACAAGTATCTGAAGGGCGGTTATGGCGCGCTGATCGGCTTCGAGATCAAGGGCGGCGCCGAGGCCGGCCGCGCCTTCATCGAGGCGCTGAAGCTGCTCTATCATGTCGCCAATATCGGCGATGCGCGCAGCCTGGCGATCCACCCCGCCACCACCACCCACAGCCAGCTGTCGGAAGAGGAGCAGAAGGCCTCGGGCGTGACCCCGGGCTATGTCCGCCTCTCGATCGGCATCGAGCATGTCGACGACATCATCGCCGATATCGAACAGGCGCTGGCGGCGGCGACGGCGGCCTGATCGGCCGGTCCCTGCGGAATGCCGGCAGCGGGCGCATGGCTTTCACCATGCGCCCGCTGCCGTTTCGCAATCGGGCAGGATTGCCTGCGGTTTCCACATGGCTGCCGTGTTGTGGATCGGCAATTGACGTAAGCGTCTCGGTGTTTTAGGGTGCCGCTGTCGCGCCGATTTGAGCCACAGCTTGCGGGCGCGTTACAAATGCAGCTAAAGCGGAGGGGTCGGAAACCCGCGCGACGCTGTCACGCGGGTTTTTTCGTGTTTGGTCCGGCAGGTCTCCCGCAAGGGTGAGGCGGCCGGACGGGATCAGGGTTGCAGCCGCCCCCGTGGCCCCGATCCGACGGACAAGATGCAGGGACACCAGTCCAGATGCGGATTCTGAAGACGTTGGGCGGCGCGGCCGCCATCCTCGGCCTCGTCGCCGCAGGCGCGGCTTATACGCTCGTCGCCGCCGGCGCGGCACAGGCCGAAGAGATCAAGATCGGCGTGACCCCCGGCCCCCATGCCCAGATCCTGGAGCAGGTGAAGCCGATCGCCGCCGCGAAGGGCCTCGATATCGACATCATCGAGTTCAGCGACTATGTCGTGCCGAACCAGGCGCTCGCCGCGGGCGACATCCAGGCGAACTCGTTCCAGCACCAGCCCTATCTCGACAACCAGAATGCCGATCGCGGCTATGGTCTGGTGTCGATCGCCAAGACCGTGGTCTTCCCGCTCGGCATCTATTCGAAGAAGATCAAGAGCCTGGCCGAGCTGAAGGACGGCGATTCGGTCGCCATCCCGAACGACCCGACCAATGGCGGCCGCGCCCTGCTGCTGCTGCAGGCCCAGGGCGTGCTGAAGCTGCGCGAGGGGGCGGGTCTCAAGGCCACGCCGCTCGACATCGCAGAGAACCCCAGGAACCTGCGCATCATCGAACTCGACGCCGCCCAGCTGCCGCGCTCGCTCGACGACACCGCAGCCTCGGCCGTCAACACCAACTACGCCGTCGAGGCGGGCCTCGACCCGGTGAAGGACCCGATCGCGCGCGAGGCGGCCGAGTCGCCCTATGCCAACGTGATCGCGGTCCGCAAGGTCGATGCCGACGCCGCCTGGGCCAAGACCCTGGTCGAGGCCTATCACGACCAGAAGATCAAGGACTGGATCAACGAGCAGTACAAGGGCGCGCTCGTCGTCGCCTGGTGATCCGTCCCGCAGATCTCGAAGAACGGGCCGGCCGGGGATATCCCCGGCCGGCCCGTTTGCATGTCGGGCTGTGGTGTCGTGCTCAAGCCATCTCGTTGCGGGCGATGCCTGCCGCCTCCCAATAGCCCTCTTCCCAGGTGATGAAGGCCTGGGTGTCGGTTTCATAGGGGTTGTCGGTCGCGGTCTGGCCGTCCAGGAAAGCGATGAAGCCTTCCTGCAGCTCGCGGACCACCGGCGCCTTGCGCATCGGCGTATCGCCGCCATCGGCCGGCGGCTCGATCGCGCCGTCCAGCCCGGCGGCCGGGTCGATCACCAGGCCGCGGCGGCGGGCCAGATGGGCGCGGAATTCGGGGTAGCGCATCAGAACGGTGTCGTCGAGCCCTTCCGGGTTCTCCTTCAGCGCCTCGCGCCCGCGATCGGTGATGCCGAGCAGGCCGTCGCCGACCCGCCGGATCAACCCGGAGACCAGCAGGCGCCGGAGATCGATGACCACGCGGCGGTCGAATTCGGCCCGCGCCGCCGGATCGCACAGTTCTGCCGCCTTGGGCGCGATGCGCGCCAGATCCTGCAGCAGACGCTCCCCCACCCGGTGCTTGTCGGCCGGCTGCATGGCCAGCATCCGGAGCGCGGTGAGCATGATCGTCGAACTCGGCGGGCGGACCTCGGTTTGGAAGGGCATGGGTGATGTCCTCGACTTTGGTGCTCGGACCGGCGCCGATACCGGCCCTCTTGGTTCAACATGTGGCGGCGACGCGCAATCGTCACAAGGTCGAAAAAAAGGGCTTTTCAAGCGCACGCCGACTGGCTATAAACCGCGCACCCACTGAGACACGGTGGGGCACGCGAGAGGCTACGGGGGTGTAGCTCAGTTGGTTAGAGCGCCGGCCTGTCACGCCGGAGGCCGCGGGTTCAAGTCCCGTCACTCCCGCCACTCGCTCGGGTTTTGAAAACGCCCGGTTCATCTCTGGATGAGCCGGGCGTTTTCCTTTTGCGGTATTTGCATCGGCCCGGCACGGCCGCGCGGAAGACTGACGACCAGCGCCGGTTTGTCTGAGGCATGAATCTCTCTGCGCGCATTCGTTTTCAATTGAACAACCCTTGATGTTGACGGCTGTCGCCCCCCCTCCTAACCTTGACGGATCGCGGGCATCGACCCCGCGAGAGGGCATCAACCGCGACAGGGCACAAGGGGAGAGCCGCGGCAATGACCACGGTGCTGACCGATGAACTGATTCTGTGCGCCGCACCGCCCGGCGACCGGGATATCGATGCGGCCGGTTTCGCATCCATCTGGCTGGCGGCCGATGTCTATGCCCGCGGCCAGCGGTTGCTGGGCCGGTCGGCCCGGGTGCTGGTCGCGGCGGGTGATGCGCCGCGGCCGCGCAGCAGCCGGGACGGCAGCCCGCGGGACGGCATCGAAGAGGGCGGCCGCGCGGCCGCCACGCTGCGCCGCGCCGGGATCGGCATCGACGGCGTGCTCACCTTCCAGGGCGAAGGCCCGGGCGTGCTGCCGCTGCGCCGCCAGCAGGGCCGGCAACTGGGCGACAAGCCGATGCCGGTGCGCCTGACGGTCTTCGCCGGCCGTGATGCCCTCACCGCCCGCAGCCTGATCGAGGCGGTGGCCGAGATTCCGGATCTGGGGCCGATCACCGATACCCGGATCGTGGCGCCGCCGGCGCTGACCGATCTGTCCGGCCGCAGTTTCGACCCGTCGACCGGCCGGGCGATCTTCCTGAACGATCTGCTCGACCGGGTCCCGGCCGAGGCGCTGCGCTTCTATCTGGCGCTGATGTCGGAACCGCACGACGCCCGCGAGCTGTCGCTGGCCGATCTGGCCCGCACTCATAATCTGTTCCTGGTCCGCGACCTCGGCACCTCGCTCGGTGCCATCGCCAATCTGGACCCGGTGGCCGGCACCGCCCTGCCCCACGACCGGGCCGAGGACGACCTGATCACCGATTTCCGGGCCCGGTTGCATGCGGCACTCGATGGCCGCAGCTTCTCTCTGGCGGCGCTGGCCGGCGTGGTGCTGGGGCTGAACGGCCAGATGAAACAGGCCCGCCTTTACGGTACGCCCGAGCGGATCCCGCGGCTCGCCGGCCTGTTCCAGCTGTTTGCGCGCCCGGTGATGCCGGCCACCGCCGATGCGGTCGCAGGCTTCCTGGGGCTCGGCACCGGCTGGGGCGAGGCCTGGACCCGGGTCGGCGGCGAGATCCCGTCCTGCAGCGCCCGTTTCGTGCGTGGCGCGGCGCCCGGTTTCGACACGGTCGACGAGGCGGATCTGGTTGCGCTGGAGAGCGGATCGGCTGCCGCCTGACCGGGTAGAGACAGTTGACCGGGCGGGCATATCGCCCTCAAACGAAAACGGCGGCCGCTTCGCAGCGCCGCCGTTCGCATATCGATGGATCGATGCGTCAGTCGAACAGGCTGTCGATGTCGCTCTGCGACACCCGGCTGGCGTCGTCGACCGGGCCGTTGAGCAGCCGGGCATCGCCCTCGCGCTCCGCCGGCGGCGGCAGGGCCGCCACCTGATCATGGCCCACGATTTCCAGCAGCTCTTCCAGATGGGCATCCACCTGCTGCAGCACCTTGCGCACCTTGGCGATGCGCTGGCCGGTCAGGTCCTGGAAGCCGCAGGCTTCGTAGAGCGCGGTGATCGCCATGCCGGCATTGTCCAGCGCCGCACGGGCCTGGCTTTCCGGCGACAGCTCGGCGCTCACCGCATCCAGCGCGGTTTCGATCGCCTCGATCTGCGACAGGATCGCCTCGGTCGCAGCCTCGGTGCCTTCGACCACCCCTTCAAGCGCCTGGGTGGCAGAGGCCAGCGGGTCTTCGCTCGCGGCCGGATGCCTCAGCACCGCCACCGC
Organism: Tistrella mobilis; assembly: GCF_039634785.1. Lineage (NCBI taxonomy): Bacteria > Pseudomonadati > Pseudomonadota > Alphaproteobacteria > Geminicoccales > Geminicoccaceae > Tistrella > Tistrella mobilis. The sequence goes on from NZ_JBBIAB010000015.1 coordinate 14,175, forward strand.
ACGCCTGATCCGATCGATGGGCGCGGCCTGCGGCATCTCCATGCCGACATCGCCCCAGTCGATATCATCGTCTGCAGGCTCGGTCTCGTCCGTCGCCATCCGTGCCCGTCTCCTGGCCGTCACGTCGTCCGGCCGGGGCCGGACCACTTCCCTCAGGCGCCGTCCAGGCACCCGCGGGCAAAGTTTAAGGCATTCACCCCGGGCGGGAAAGCATCCCCGACCGGCATTTTCGCAGTGCGGCAGAGACATGCGCCGCGTCGCCGCTCAGAATGCAGGAGGGGCGGTAAAGAATGCGTCAACGCAACCACACGCGATGCAGATATCGCAGCCGGGCATCGGCCGGCGATGTTCCGCGGCGGGCCCCGATCACTCGCCGAAGATGCGCAGGAAATTTCCGGCATAGAAGGCGGCGCGCTCTGCCTCTGTGCAACCGCCGAGCGTGGCATCGAAGGATGCGACAGGGTCCCGGCCGCCTTCGATATGCGGATAATCGGTGGAAAACGCATAAAGCCGGCTGTCAGATGCCCGGATCATCGCCCCCACATCCTCGTGGTGATAGGGCGTGAACAGACACTGGTCCAGAATCTGTTCCGAAGGTCGGCGGGCCGGTGCCCGGCCCGCGCCGCGAAAGATCTGCGCGGCCGCGGCATCCAGGCGACGCATCATGTCGGGCACCCAGCCGCCGCCGAATTCCGCGATCAGGCAGTGCAGGCCCGGATAGCGCTGCAGCACGCCGTCGAAGATCAACCGGCTCAGAAAGATCTCGACGCGTTCGGTGGCGAAGACGACCCGATCCGGCCGCGGCGCATCATCGCCGTCCAGCATCTCGAACGGCACGATCTCCCCCGTGGCGGCCATCTGCCGTGCCACGTCGGGCGGCGGCATGATATGGCAGGCCAGCACCAGCCCCGCCTCGGTCATGCGGGCCCAGACCCACCCCCGACAGCCGGGGGCACCGGCGCAGAAGGTGGGGCCTGCCAGAAGATCACCGCCACGGGCCGTCAGCGCCGCGACGGTCTCGGCGGAATGATGGCCCCGGCCCAGGCACCACCCCTCTGGTCCAGATGGCGCCCCAGGATCGGCGGATCCTCCTCGCGCCGGGTGATCATCTGGTGCAGGTCGACGACCCCATCGCCGCCCGCATCCCCAACAGATTTCCAGCGCCAGACGCGGCACCGGCGGCAGCTGCCGGGCGGCATCCCGGATCGCCCGGCGCCTGGCCGGCGCGACCAGCACATCGGCCAGCCGGTGCGACAGGATATCGAAGCAGCCGGCGGGCGACAGGCCGGGGATGGCGGGATCAGGCCGCAACACAGCTGCCTTCAGCAAGCCTGGCATCGACTGCAGCCGCGGCGGCGGCAAGTGCGTCCAGGCGATAGGGCAGGCGCAACCGACAAGGCAATGGCCATTGCGTTCGGCGATCCGTACCAGATCATCGGCAATCGGCTGCCAGCCTGTGCGGGTCAGCGCCGTTGACAGGCTGGACTTGCCGGCCCCCTTCTGCCCCATGATCAGGATCGCCGCATCCTGCTTCACCAGGGCCACCGCATGAAACGACACCAGCCCCAGGCGCGACAGCACAATCCGCATCACGGGTTGAGTGAACAGGCTGTATAAATCGTACCAGACGAGCCCGGCCACACTGTCGGACAGCACCAGCCGTCCATCGCCGGAGATCCGGAAGCGGCAGATCGGTATGCCCTCGGGATTGCCATAACTCGCTTATTCCTGCCTGACGGCTGCGGCAGTGCAGATGGCGTTTGGCTGGTCGCCTCATCGGCGACGGGCTGATCGATTCAGCTGCGTCAACGACCCGACCGCCCAGGCACGGCCCGTCCATTGCGGCATCCGTTCAGGAGGTGTATGCCGAGCCGTCCGTGGGCCCACCAGAATCACCCTGCGTCAGCGCCTCGACCGTGCCATGCTCTTTCAGCGCAGAGGGTTCAAACACAGCCCGGCTTTTCTCCGGGCTCACGAAATCAGAACCTGCATGCGACATTCAGATACTCTCTCTAAAAGGCCATGCTGCTCTGCTTGCGTCGGAAATATATTTCGGCCTGACCGGCGCCGTCAGCCGGCTGACGGCGCCGCTGCGGGACGGGGCATCCCAGGACGAGCTGGTGGCCCATGTGACCGATTATTACGACGTCACCGAGGCAGATGCCCGCGCCGATCTTGCACGCATCCTGGCCGAGCTTCAGGCCGCCGGTCTTGTCGTGGCGGCCGAGGCCTGATCGTTGCCGGATTTGGGCGTGGCCCCGATCACTCGTCCAGAATCTCCTCGCGCTGTTCCTCATACTCGTCGGGCGTGATCGCGCCCTTGTCATAGGCGCCCTTCATGTCGGTCAGCGCCTCGCCCTTGGTGCGGCCGTCGACCGCGACCGAGTCGTCGCCCCCACCGCAGGCGGCAAGCCCGGTGGCCAGACCCATGGCGACCACGGCCGCCGCCAGCATGCGCAGGGGGCGGCGGGCGGCGGCGTTATCGGCGGCGGTGACCTCGGTGGTTTCGGCTTCGCGATACATGATCGGGCTCCATTCCGGTTGGCTCATGAACCGGAACTGGGCCATCCGGCCCCCGCCCTCAAGCGCTGCACGGTCTTGTCACCGCCTTGGCGCCGTGCCGTCACGGGGCGGCACCCTCTGCCCCCGAATGGACATGGAACCCGAAGATCGAGGGGGAGGAACGACGAAGCCGCCGCTGCGAATGACCCTGATCGGGCCGGCAGCGACGGCTTCGGAGAAGATGGTGCCCAGGGGCGGATTTGAACCACCGACACGCGGATTTTCAATCCGCTGCTCTACCAACTGAGCTACCTGGGCGTGTCCCGCTGCGGCGTCGGCCGCGGCGTGGGTCGGGTTATAGGGCAAAGCCGGACGGCTGTAAAGCGCCGTTTTCAGCGAAAATGAACATCCGATGACGATGGTTGATCCGTCAAAGGGTTGGCCCGGAACCACCCCCGCCAAAGGGCGTGGCCGCGCCTCAATGCTTCAGGCTGTCGGCCGACCACAGCTCGCTGTCGGCCTCTTCCGCCGGGCCGCCGGCCACGACGTAATTGCCGCTCAGCCAGCGGTTCAGATCGATATCGGCGCAGCGCTTGCAGCAGAACGGCCGATAGCGGGCGAGTTCCGGATCGGGCTTGCGCGGGCGGCCGCAGACCGGGCAGCTGCCCTGGCCGGCGGTGGCGTCATGGGTGTGGTCATGGCTCATGGGATCGGTCCCCTCTTCCGGGACGCCGGCGTCCGGAAGGCGGGCTTCCGGGATGGGGGCGGCTCAATCCCGCTCCACCAGATCGAAGGCATCGCGGGCAAGCGCCGGATCGGCGCGCACCTCCAGCACGGCGTCGGTCAGTTCGGCCACCGCCTCGACCATGCCGAGGCGGGGTTCGGTCAACAGCGCCGCCACTTCCGGCGCCGCCATCACCGTCAGCGCCCGGGCGGCCACCTTGCCCGGCCGGGGGCGGAGCAGCAGGCGGCGCGCGGCGCGCATCACTTCATATGCGACCGTCTCGGCGGATTTCACCCGGCCGGTGCCGCCGCAGGCCTGGCAATCCTCGGTCAGCACCTGGGCCAGGCTCTCGCGGCCGCGCTTGCGGGTCATCTGAACCAGGCCCAGTTCGGACATCGGCAGCACGGTGGTCGCGGCCCGGTCGCCGACCATCGCGGCACGGAAGGCGTCATAAAGCTTCTGGCGGTTCTCCGCCCGCTCCATGTCGATGAAATCGATGACGATCAGCCCGCCCAGATTGCGCAGGCGCAGCTGATGGGCGATGACCTCGGCGGCTTCCAGATTGGTGTGCAGGACCGTCGCTTCCTGGTCGGCCTCGCCGACGAACCGCCCGGTGTTCACGTCGATCGCGGTCAGCGCCTCGGTCTGGTCGATGACGACGAAGCCGCCCGACGGCAGCCGCACCCGCGGCTGCAGGGCCTCGGCGATCACCTCTTCGACGTCGAACACCTCGAACAGCGCTTCGGGGCGGTCCCAGAGGCGGATGCGATCTTCCAGATGCGGCATGAAGCGGCGGGCGAAGACCAGCGCGCGTTCATAGGCCACCGGCTCGTCGACCAGGATTTCCGCCACGCCTTCCTGCGCCTGATCGCGCAGCGCCCGCAGCAGCGGATCCAGGTCCAGATGCAGCGGCCGGGGCGCGCCCCCGCGGGCGGCAGAGGCTTCCAGATCCGCCCACAGCGTGCGCAGATACTGGGCATCGGCCTGAAGTTCCTCGGGCGTCGCCCCTTCGGCGGCGGTGCGGACGATGAAGCCCCCCTCCCCCGCCTCGGCCAGGGGCTGCACGATATCGTGCAGGCGCTGGCGCTCGGCCTCGCTCTCGATCCGGCGCGACACCCCCACCCCACCCTGAAAGGGGGTGAAGACCAGATGCCGGCCGGGCAGGCTGATATTGGCGGTCAGCCGCGCGCCCTTGCCTTTCACCGCATCCTTGGTGACCTGGACCATGATCTGGTCGCCATCGGCCACGCAGTCGCCGATGGTCAGCCGGCGCGGGCGGGCATGGGGCACCGGGGCCAGGCTGGCCGCGACCTCGGGCTCTTCGGCATCCTCGTCGGGTTCCAGCGCCGCGGTCACCGCGGCGGCCGCAGCAGCGGCGGCGGCGGCCGAGGCGGCAGCCGCTTCGGCCGCCTCTCGCGACAGGCGTTCGGCTGCCGCCCTGGCCCGCGGCAGCACGCGGGCATCATCGGCATGCAGGAAGGCGTTGCGCCCCAGCCCCACGCCGACGAAGGCCGCCTGCATGCCCGGCAGCACGCGCGACACCTTGCCCAGATAGATATTGCCGACCGCGCTGCGATGGGCCTGGCGTTCGATCACGACATCCACCACGCGATCGCCCTCGATAAGCGCGACGCGGGTTTCGTGTTCCGCCTGGTCGATCAGCAGCCGGTTGGTCATGGGGTGGCCTCTCCGGTCATCGGGCTGGCATCGGCAGCGGTGATGTCGATGCCGGATGCCGCCAGCAGCACCGCGGTCTCGACCAGCGGCAGCCCGACGACATTGGGATACGACCCGCTGACGAACGGAATGAAGGCGGCCGCCCGGCCCTGGATGGCATAGCCGCCGGCCTTGCCCGCCCATTCGCCCGAGGCGAGATAGGCGCGGAATTCGGCCTCGGACAGGCGCTTGAAGCCGACCTGGGTGGTCACCAGCCGCGACCGCGCGCGGCCGTCGGCATCGATCACGCACAGCCCGCCATGCACCCGGTGCCGGCGCCCCGACAGCAATTCCAGAAAGCGCCGCGCTTCGGCCGCATCACGCGGCTTGCCCAGCGCCCGCCGCCCGGCGGCCACCACCGTGTCGGCCGCCAGCACCACGGCCCCATCGGCCAGGGCCCCCAGGGCCGCACGGGCCGCCATGGCCTTGGCGATCGCCAGGCGCAGGGCCAGCGCGCGGGGGGCTTCGTCCTTGAGCGGGGTTTCGTCGATATCGGCGGCCTGGACCAGATCGGGCACCAGGCCGATCTGCTTCAGCAGATCCAGCCGGCGCGGCGAGGCCGAGGCGAGCACCAGGCGTGGACGCGCGAAACGACCGCCCGGGCCATGATCGCCCGCCGGTCCGCCGTCCCCCGCTCCGCCGGTGCAACCGCCGGCGGCGGCCGCTTCGTCGGGCGCGGACACGCCGCGCCTCACTTGAAGCGGTAGGTGATACGTCCCTTGGTCAGGTCGTAGGGGGTCATCTCGACCGTCACCCGGTCGCCCGCCAGGACCCGGATGCGGTTCTTGCGCATCTTGCCCGAGGTATGGGCCAGGATCTCGTGCTCGTTGTCGAGCTTCACGCGAAACATCGCGTTGGGCAGCAGCTCCGTGACGGTGCCCTGGAATTCGATAACGTCTTCCTTCGCCATGTAACCTTCTGCTTCCGTATGGAACTTGGGGGAAAACCGAACGCACGCGCCGCACGCGGCGGTCGCCGCGGCGGCGCGGGAAACTTTTGCGGGATCCGGCGACGGGATAAGCGCCCGCCGGAAACGAGCGGCGAATTATCGACCGGAGGCGTCCGGGACGCAACCTTTATCGGTGATGCGCCCCCAAGGGTGCCGCCATCGTGACCGCGTCGACCATGTCGGTCATCACCTTCACCATCCCCCGACGCAGATGCCGCGGCAGCCTGCCACAGGCTTCGACAAGGCAAACCACCTCCGGGTCGGATGACCAGGTCAGGCGATCAGTAACTCCCGGTTCGCCCGGGATCGCCACATCGACCCCATCCATGAAGGTCAGAGGACTCACCCCCAGCGCATGCGCGATGCCGAACAGGCGCGAGACCGATACGCGGTTATGCCCCCGTTCATACTTTTGAATCTGCTGAAAGGTTACGCCGACGCGATCGCCAAGTTCCGCCTGGGTCAGGCCTGATGCCTGCCGCCATGCCCTGATCCTCTGCCCCACCAGACGGTCAACACCCGAATAGTCGATCAACACACCGATATCTCCCCCGAAATGCCCGGTACGCCAGAAAGCCAGGGCTGTTTTCGCAACGATACGCTGCCGAAATATTCCATTTGGTTGTCGTGTCAGGCCATTCATATTATCTGCGATTGAATGTGAGGTTATGACGTCTCCTGCTGCATCAGCGCGAAGCCCGCCCCGAGAAGCAGCGCCACGGCCGAGACCGCCAGCCCCGCCTGCAGCCCGCCCAGATCGGCGAACCAGCCGGCGACGACCGGGCCGGCCGTCTGGCCGGCTGCAAACAGCAGGGTGAAGACGGCGACCGCCCGCCCCCAGGCTTCCCGCGGCAGGGATTTGCGCAGGAAGGCGGTCGCTGCGGCAGGCGTGATGAAGAAGGCGCCGCCGAACAGCACGGCCGAAACCAGCATCAATGGCAGCGACGCCCCCAGAAGCGGCAGGGCCGCACCGATGGCGACCACCAGGATGGTGGCAGCCATCGGCCGGCCGCCGGACCACTCGGCAAGCGGGCGCCGCCAGAAGCGGTGAGAACAGGCGGTGAAGACGCCCAGCACCACCCAGACGAGGGCCATCCGGGTCGCGGATGCACCCGCTTCGGCCATCCAGGCCATGACGAAGGTCATGTACCCGATATAGCCGAAGGCGAAGAGCAGATAGCCGGCGGCAAGCCAGCGGAAACGGGCCAGCGACCATCGGGCCGACGACAATGCAGACGGCGCGTCCGAGCGGGGCTGGACAGGCACGGCCCGGGCCGCCGCCCGGGTTCCAAGACAGCAGGCGGCCGACAGCAGGCCCAGAACCAGCCATGCCGCATGCCATCCACCATCGCCATAGATCGTGAAAAGCCAGGGCAACGCGCCACCCGCGAGCGCAATACCCAGCCCCCCACCCGAGAAATAGACCGCGATCGCCTGCGCGGCACGCCGGGGATCGCCGTCGCCGATGCCGGCTGCGAGCACACCGCCCGAGATGAAGACCAGGGCCCCGCCGATGCCGGCAACCGCCCGCAGGGCCAGCAGAAGCAGATGATCGACCACCACGCCCGACGCGATCAGCGCGACCGCCGTCATGACCATGCCCGGATTGAACAGCCGCCGGGCGCCGACCCGATCGATCAGGGCCAGTGTCGCCACCGCGCCGGCCAGGTAGCCAAGCGCGTTGGCGGTGTTGACCTGGCCGGCCTGAGTATAGGTCCAGTCAAGATCATTGCGCATCGCCGGCAGGATCAGGGCGAAGGCGAAGCGGGCAAGCCCGTTGGACGCCGCCGGACCAAGTGACAGGCCCAGTGCCACCAGGTATTCGCGCCGCAATACATGCTGATCATTCACAAGCTGCCTCCGGAACATCGACTCCGGAGAGCGTGAGTTTTCGATCGAGCCAAGCCGTCATACCCACGCCCTCCCCGGCACAGGGTCACATCCATGGCTGGCAGCGGCCATTCATTTAATCTACGATTGAATGGCAGAAATTTGTGATGGCAGTCCCTGAGGACCAAGACCCGGATGTTCCCGTCGATGAGGGCGCTTCGTGCGGTGGAAGCCGCCGCGCGCCATCGCAGCTTCACCGGCGCCGCCACCGAACTGGGCCTCACCCATGGCGCGGTGGCCCAGCAGGTCCGGGGGCTGGAAGCCGATCTCGGCCGGCGGCTGTTCGAGCGGCAGGGCCATGAGATGGTTCCGACCAATGCATGCGCCGAACTCGCCACCGCCATCCGTCAGATCCTGGCGACGCTGGATGCCGCCCTGCGCCAGGCCGGGGGGCGGCCGTCGACCGGCACGCTCACCATCAGCACCCTGCCGGCCTTCGCGACCCGCTGGCTGATCCCCCGTCTGCCCGGTTTCACCAGCCGATATCCCGACATAGACGTCGCGGTCCGCGCCACGCAGGAGCTGGAGCCGCCCGGGCGCGACGGCATCGTGGCCGCCATCCGCTATGGTCGCGGCCCCTGGCCGGGGCTGACCGCCCGGCGCCTGTTCGGCGAGCAGCTGTTCCCGGTCTGCGCCCCCGGTTTCCGGAATGGCAGACTGCCGGAACGGCCGGCGGATCTGGCGACGCTGCCGCTGCTGCGCCATCCGCGCCAGCCCTGGTCGCCCTGGTTCCAGGCGGCGGGGTTGCGCCTGCCCGAACCGGCCCGCGGCCCGCTCTTCTCCGAGATGTCGCTGCTGCTGGAAGCCGCGGCCGCCGGCCAGGGCATCGCGCTGGCCCGTGCCGCCCTGGTGGAGGGCGACCTGGCCGGAGGCCGGCTGGTGCGCCTGTTCGACATCGACTGCCCCGACCAGTTCGCCTATCACCTGGTCTGGCGGATGGCGGAAGACGAAGATCCGCGCCTCGCCGCCTTCACCGCCTGGCTGGACGACGTGACTGCCGGTCCGCCGCAGGACGATCGGCTGCACAGCGATCGGTCGCAAGGGCGCTGATCAGGCACATCAGGGCGCGCCGGGCGGCCGGATCGGGAATGTCGCGCAGACTGTCACGCATCGCCACCACAGCGGAAACGGTCGGCGGCTGCGGCATCTGCGGCGCCTGCGATGCCTGCAGGCGGGGGGCGCCATACAGGATCTCTTCCACCGGAACCTCGAACAGTTCCGCCAGGCGGACCACAGCCCCCGCGCTGATACGGTTGATGCCCTGTTCATACTTGCGCATCTGCTGGAAGCTCACCCCCAGCACCTCGGCGCAGCGGCTCTGGCTCAGCCTGCGGGCCCGCCGAAGGACGCTGATCCGGGCGCCGATCGCCCGGTCCAGCACCCGCACCCGTTCCACCGGGGCCGGAGCGCCATCCGGCCGGTCGGGCATCTCGCGGTTCGTATCGATCGACTGGGCCGGCTTCATTCCCAAACCTCGCAGGCAACGTTCCGAAGACGGTGGAATCATCCCATTCTGGAAGCGGCGGACCCATTCAATTAAACAGGAAAACGTCGTGAGGTTTTCTAACGGAGCCGGTGCATGCCCCATCTGCCATCGCTGAAGGCGCTGCGCGCGCTGGACGCCGCCGTCCGGCATCGCAGCTTCACCCGCGCCGGCGAAGAGCTGGGCCTGACCCATGGCGCGATCAGCCAGCAGATCCGCAGCCTGGAGAACCTGGTCGGGCATCAGCTGTTCATCCGGCGGGGCAACGACATGGACCCGACGCCCGCCGCGACCGACCTGGCCCGCAGCGTGGCCCGCGGGCTGGAACTGCTGACCGGCAGCTTCGCGGCCTTCGGGGCCGGTGCGGTGCGCAAGCGCATCGCCCTGGGCATGCCCCAGGACTTTGCCGTGGCCTGGATGATCCCGCGCCTCGGCGGCTTCACCACCCGCTTTCCGGCGCTCGACATCCATCTCCGCACCGGTCCGACCTTCGACGACCCGGGAACCGGTGCCATCGATCTCGCCATCCGCCAGGGCCGCGGCCCCTGGCCGGGCTTCTGGACCGACCGGCTGTTCCCGGACCCGATTTTTGCGGTCGCCGCCCCCGGTTTCAATCAGGGCCGCCTGCCGCCACGGCCGGAAGATCTGGACGGCCTGCCCCTGCTGCGCCGGGCGGGCCTGCCCTGGTCCCCCTGGTTTGCCGCTGCCGGCATCGACCTGCCCGAACCGGCAGCCGGGCCGGTCTTTGCCGATTCGCTGCCGCTGCTGGCCGCCGCCACGGCCGGACAGGGGATCGCGCTGACCCGCCGGCTTGCGGCCACGCCGGATCTGGCGGCCGGCCGGCTGGTGCGCCTGTTCGAGGTGGAAATCGACGATGGCCGCGCCTGGCACCTGCTCAGCCGGCCGCGCGACCATGCCGATCAGACGCTGATGGCCGTCCGCACCCGTCTTCTTGAAGAGGCCGCCGCAAGCTGGCGCGCCCCGACGACAGCCACCTGACCCGCGACCGCCCCATCCTGCAGCCGGCCATCCTAGACCGCCACCGACCCCGCCGGCGGAAAGCGCTCGCGGATGCGGCGCATCAGCTGGTCGCGGACGCCGCGATAGGCATCCAGGCGCTGCTCGCGGCTGCCTTCGGCGACCGAGGGGTCGAAGGTCGGCCAGTATTCCACCTCGCAGGCCATGTCGCGGGTCAGGTCCACGGCCTTGTGCTGGGCCTCGGGCGACAGCGATACGATCAGGTCATAGGACCCGTCTTCCAGGTCGTCGAAGGTCTTGGGCCGATGACGGGAGATGTCGACGCCCATCTCTTCGGCCACCGCCACTGCGAAGGGATCGATCGGGGCGGTGCGCACGCCGACGCTGTCGACGAAGATCCGCCGGCCGTGGAACAGCTTCAGCATGCCTTCGGCGAGGGGGGAACGGATGGAGTTCAACGTGCAGCAGAACAGCACGCTGGACGGCGTCCTCAGCCTTCCCGTTCCGGCCGGTACCTGCAGCCCAGCCCCGCCCCTCATTGACGGATATGCAGCACGCAAAGCAGGGTGAACAGGCGCCGTGCCGTATCGAGGTCAAGCTCCACCTTGCCCTCCAGCCGGTCGCGCAGCAGCTCCGAGCCCTCGTTATGAATGCCGCGCCGGCCCATGTCGATCGCTTCGATCTGCGACGGGCTCTGGCTCTTGATCGCGGAGAAATAGCTCTCGCAGATCATGAAATAGTCCTTCACGATCCCGCGGAACGGCGCGATCGGCAGGGTGATCCGGGTCAGCTGGCGGCCGCCGGTCTCGGAAATGTCGAAATAGAGGCGGTTGTCCTGGATGCTCAGCAGCAGGTCGAACGGCCCCTCGGACTCGACGCCCAGTGGTACGAAATGGTTCTGCTCCAGCAGGTCGAAGATCGCCACCTTGCGCTCGTGCTCGACCTGGGGGCTCCAGGCCAGAACACTGCCCTGATCGAGGGTGAGGTTGGCGATCCGCGGCTCGGCGGGCCGGCGCGGTTGCGGGTCCTTGGGGTCTGGCTCGGGACTGTCGGTCATCGGGGGCGCTGACTCCTGAAGGCGGCGGTCGGCGGTGGGTCGGCAGGGCCGTCCCGGAACGGCGGCGGGCCCCGTTATCGTACCGGATGCCCGCCTTCCGTCGCACCGCAGATCAGTCGTCCGCCACATCCAGGCGGATCGCCACCGACAGCGCATGGGCACCAAGCCCTTCCGCCTCGGCCAGGCTGATCGCATGACCGCCGATCACACGCAGCGAATTCTCGTCGCAGGCGATCAGCGAGCTGCGCTTCATGAAGTCGAGCACCGACAGGCCCGAAGAGTAACGCGCGCTGCGTGCGGTGGGAAGCACATGGTTCGGCCCGGCGACATAGTCGCCGATCGCCTCCGGGGTATGGCGGCCCAGGAAGATCGCGCCGGCATTGTTGACCCGGGCGGCCAGCGCATCGGGGTCGTCCACCGCCAGCTCCAGGTGTTCGGGCGCGATGCTGTCGATCAGCGGCGCCGCCTGGGCCAGATCACCGGTCACGATGATCGCACCATTGGTGTTCCAGCTCTCGGTCGCGATATTGCCGCGCGGCAGCTTCGCAAGAAGATCGTCCACCGCCTGCGCCACCCGGTCGGCGAACCCTGCATCATCGGTGATCAGGATCGACTGGGCGGCGGTGTCGTGTTCGGCCTGCGACAGCAGATCGGCGGCGATCCAGCGCGGATCATTGGCCGCATCCGCCACCACCAGGATCTCCGACGGGCCGGCGATCATGTCGATGCCGACCGTGCCGAAGACCTGGCGCTTGGCCGCCGCGACATAGGCATTGCCCGGGCCCACGATCTTGTCGACCGGCGCCACCGTCTCGGTGCCATAGGCCAGCGCCGCCACGGCCTGGGCGCCGCCGATGCGATAGATTTCGTCGACGCCGCAGATCCGCGCCGCCGCCAGCACCAGCGGGTTGATCTCGCCGCCGGGGGTGGGCACCACCATGGCGATGCGCTTGACACCCGCAACCCGCGCCGGGATCGCGTTCATCAGCACCGAGGACGGATAGGCGGCAAGACCGCCCGGCACATAGATGCCGGCCGCCGCCACCGGACGCCAGCGCGCCCCCAGCCGCACGCCGGTTTCGTCGACATAGTCCAGATCTTCCGGCACCAGCTTCGCGTGATAGGCGCGGATGCGCTCGGCGGCGGTCTCCAGGCTGTCGATCAGGTGATGCGGGCAGGCCGCGAGCGCGGCATCGACCTCTTCGGCGGTGATCGCCAGCCGCTCGGCATCGATGGTCATCCGGTCGAAGCGGGCGGTGTAGTCGATCACCGCGGCATCGCCCCGCAGGCGGACATCCTCCAGGATCGCATGCACGGCGTCGTTCACCTCGGCCGTGGTCTCGCGCTTCATGCCCAGCAGGGCCTGGAAGGCCTGGGGGAAGGACGGGTCGTTGACGTCAAGCCGGAACGGCATCGTTCACCACCTCGCGGAAACGGTCGATCCAGGTGCCGACCAGCTGCGGCCGGGTCTTCAGCGCCGCACGGTTGACCACCAGGTAAGAGGTCACCTCGGCAATGGTCTCGATCTCGACCAGACCATTGGCCTTGAGCGTCGATCCGGTCGAAACCAGGTCGACGATGCGCCGGCAGAGGCCCAGCTTCGGCGCAAGCTCGATCGCGCCGTTCAGCTTGATGCACTCCGCCTGCACGCCGCGCGCCGCGAAATGGGCGCGGGTGACATGGGGGTATTTGGTTGCGACGCGGACATGGCTCCAGCGGCGGGGATCGTCGCCATGGGCCAGATCGGCCGGTTCCGCCACGGCGATATGGCAGCGGCCGATATTCAGGTCCAGCGGGGCGTAGAGTTCCGGATAGTCGAACTCCATGATCACATCGCGGCCGCAGACGCCGATCTCGGCGGCACCGAAGGCCACGAAAGTCGCCACGTCGAAGCTGCGCACGCGCACCAGCCGGATATCCGGCACGCTGGTCTCGAATTCCAGCTTGCGCGAGGCGTCGTCGAAGAAGTCGGGCTCCGGCTCGATCCCGACGCGCGCCATCATCGGCAGCACTTCCTTCAGGATGCGCCCCTTGGGCAGGGCGATCGTCAGGCCGCGGCGGGCGGTGGTGGCGGGGCTCATCTCTGACATGTCCTCGGGTTTTGCTGTCCGCAGGGTCGGCCGCGGCGACGATCAGGCGCCGCCGGCGACCCGGACGATATCGGCGCCGCAGGCGGCGAGCTTGGCTTCGATGTTCTCGTAGCCGCGGTCCAGATGATAGACGCGGTTGACCAGGGTTTCGCCGCGCGCGGCAAGACCGGCCAGCACCAGCGACGACGAGGCGCGCAGATCGGTCGCCATCACCGGCGCCCCGTTCAGCCGCGGCACGCCGCGCACCAGCGCCGAGGCGCCGTGGAGCACGATGTTGGCGCCCATGCGGTGCAGCTCCGGCACATGCATGAAGCGGTTCTCGAAAATGGTCTCGGTGACCATGGCGGCGCCCTCGGCCACCGTCATCAGCGCCATGAACTGCGCCTGCATGTCGGTGGGGAAGCCGGGATAGACCTGGGTCATCACATCGGTGCCGCGCAGCGGACCGTCGGTGCGGGCGATGCGCACGCCGCGGGCGGTGGGCGTCACCCGCACCCCGGCGTCTTCCAGCTTGTCCAGCACCGATCGGATCAGTTCGGCATCCAGCCCGGTCAGCTCCACATCGCCGCCGGTGATCGCGCCGGCGATGGCATAGGTGCCGGCCTCGATCCGGTCGGGCAGCACCGCATGGGTGGCGCCGTGCAGGCGCGCCACGCCGTGGATGGTCAGGGTCTCGGTGTCGATGCCCTCGATACGCGCGCCCATGGCGATCAGGCAGCGGGCCAGATCGCCGATCTCGGGCTCACGCGCGGCATTGTCGAGCACGGTGGTCCCCTCGGCCAGGGCCGCCGCCATCAGCAGGTTTTCGGTCGCCCCCACCGAGACGAAGGGGAAGCGGATATGCGCGCCCTTCAGCCCCTTGGGCGCCGTGGCGTGGATATAGCCGCCTTCGAGCTCGATGACCGCGCCCAGCTCTTCAAGCCCCTTGAGGTGCAGGTCGACCGGGCGGGTGCCGATGGCGCAGCCGCCGGGCAGCGAGACCTGCGCCTCCCCCACCCGCGCCAGCAGCGGCCCCAGCACCAGGATCGAGGCGCGCATCTTGCGCACCAGATCGTAAGGTGCCGTGGTGTTGCTGATCCGGCCTGCATCCAGCGTGATCACCCGGCCGCCATTGGCGGCATCCCGGGCCTCGTCGATCGCGCAGACCACGCCGTGCTGGGCCAGCAGCTTCACCATGGTGGTGATGTCGGCCAGGCTCGGCAGGTTGGAGAGAACCAGCCGGTCCTCGGTGAGCAGGGCGGCGGCCAGCAGCGGCAGCGCCGCATTCTTGGCGCCCCCGATCGGGATCACCCCTTCGAGCGGCCGCCCGCCGCGGATGCGGATGCTGTCCATGCCTGCCCCGTTCTGCCTGGGAGTGGGATCGAGGGACGATGCCTGCTGCAGTGCAGCCGAATTCAATACGGTCACCGGCGGCGCCACGCTTAAAGGCGCGGCAGGGTCACGCCCCGCTGCCCCATATACTTGCCCAGCCGGTCCTTGTACGAGGTCTCGCAGGGGCGATCGCCCTTCAGGAACAGGAACTGGCAGGCACCCTCGCCCGCATAGATCTTGGCCGGCAGCGGCGTGGTGTTGCTGAATTCCAGCGTCACATGGCCTTCCCATTCCGGCTCCAGCGGCGTCACGTTGACGATGATGCCGCAGCGGGCATAGGTCGACTTGCCGACGCAGATCACCATCACGTCGCGCGGAATGCGGAAATACTCCACCGTCCGGGCCAGGGCGAAGCTGTTCGGCGGGATCACGCAGACATCCAGCTTGCGGTCCACGAAGCTCTGATCCGAGAACTGCTTCGGATCGATCACCGCGCTGTCGACATTGGTGAAGATCTTGAACTCGTCGGCGACGCGCGCGTCATAGCCATAGGACGACAGGCCGTAGGAGATCATGCCCTCGCGGACCTGCTTCTCGACGAAGGGCTCGATCATCCCCTCGTTCAAGGCTGTTTCGCGGATCCACAGATCGGACATGATCGACATCGGGGCGTCTCCCGGACGTTTGGCAACAGGCGAAGGCCCGCAACTGGCAACAGGCGAAGCCCGCAATCCGCCACCCATGGGCTGCGGCCGGCCTGGGACGGCGCGGTCGGGCACGAATGGGCGGGCGGTGCAGGCCCGAAGCTGCCCCGGGGGGCAGCCGGCCACTTATAGACGACGCCGCAGCAGGGCTCAACGCCGCGTTGGCGGAACTCTCCATTGCGCCTGCGGCAGGGGCGTCAGAGCCCCTCCTCCTCGGCGGCACGATCGCGCGACTGCGCCTTGCGCCGCGCCAGATTGGCACGCAGCTGCGCCGCCTGCCGCGCCCGGCGTTCGGCCGCTGCCTGGCGGGCCGCCTCGGTTTCGTTGGGGCGCGGCTTGGGCTCGCCGGGACGCGGCTTGGGCTCGGGAGCGGTTTTCGATGTCGTATCAGTGGTTTCGATCGGCGCGCGGTCGGTCATCGGGCGTCTGGCCTTGCGATCGGATGAGCGTTCGGTGAAGAACAGGGTTGCATGACGCCCGGAAACATGGCACACCCCGCCCACATTCGCGAGCGTCGCCGCCGTAGCTCAGTGGTAGAGCACTCCCTTGGTAAGGGAGAGGTCGCGTGTTCAATCCACGCCGGCGGCACCAGCTTCCGCCTCTGCGGTTCTCGCGATTGACGATGTTCGAAGGCCCGGTGCCGCCTGTGCGACACCGGGCCTTCTTTATTGCCGGGAGTACCGGCCATCAGGGGGCAGGCAGCGATCGGTCACTCGTCGACCGCGTCGTTCAGCACCCGCACCCGCCAGGTACCCGCCGGTGCCGTCAGGCCGGCCGTGGTGACGTTGGTCAGCCGCAGCTTCGCCTCTCCGGGCCCCGACATGAAGGCCTGGGCGATCAGCCCCTCCGGCAGCAGAGCGGGCGGCGCCATCAGCAGGAAACCGTTCGGCCACTGCCCGCCCGGCACCGGGATCACCGGCGAGACCAGCGTCGCCCCGGCGGCGACCGTCCCGGGCGTCCAGTACAGGGCCGCGCGCAGGTTCACCTGATCCCGGCTGGCCCAGCGCGGTGGATGCAGGCTGACCGTGGCGGGATCCGCCGTTTCGGTGGTCGCCGTTTCCAGCGTAATCGTTCCGTCTGCGATCGCCGCCACCCGCCGGCCCGCCGTATCGCCGCCGATGTCGACAATGTCGCCGATCCGCAGCGTCGCCGCGTCCGCGGGTGCAGCCGTCAGCGACAGACCGGCCGGTGTGGCGGCGAAAGACACGGCCCCGTTCGTGCCGGCCTCGATACAGATCCGGCCGGCGAAGGCACCGGGTGCCGCAGCCGCAACGTCGATCACGGTGCCCACATCCACCGTGCGCAGAACCGGTGACAGCCGCGAGGTCCCGAAGATCCGCCGCCGCGCCCGATCGACCGGCGCCGCATGATCCGCAAGATTCTCGGCATCGCCCAGAATGACCGCCGCGCCCGGTGCGGCATAGATCGCCTGGCCGGTCAGATGGCTCGTCTGGATATGATTGCGCCCGATGGTCGCGCTGCCCAGGCCGGCGACATGGATGCCATGCCGGATGCGGTGCGGGTTGCTCGCATTGATCCGGTTGTCGTCGATCCAGGCCCCCGTGCTTTCGACAAGGATGGCATCCCGGCCCCCATCCTGCCATCGGCCCGCGACCCATTCATGGGACACGTCGTCGATCAGGTTGCCGCGCACCGTCACATTGCCGGCCGCGGGCAGCAGCCGGATCGCCTCGCCCGTCATGCCCGACAGCACATTGTCCGCGATGATGCCGTTCGACGCTTCGCACCAGATGCCGGGCCCGGTTTCGAGATTGCCGGTGGTCACCGCGATCACGTTGCCGGCAACGCGCCAGCCGCGGGTCTTCGGGGTGCGCGGGTCGGAGTCCCGCAGGCTGATGACCCCCGGAAACTCGTCGTCCGGGCCGCCGGAACGGCCGAAGATGATGTGGTTGTCCTGGATATCGACCCTCTTGGCCGGCCCGACATAGAAGCGCCGCGCATAGTCGGCGAAGTTGCCGTGGATCACGTTGCTGAAGACATAGGACCCGATATCGGCAAACGGATCCTCCTCCGGCGGCTCCACCGCCGGTGTCGGCTGGATGGCGTCGATCCAGATGCAGGCCGCTTCGCCCTTTCTCGGATCGGCGGAATTGTTGCCGATGGTGTGGAAACGGTTCGAGAGGATGCGGATGCCGCGCAGGTGCTCGATGAAGGGCGTCACCTGGCCGGTCTCCGGGTCCGGCCAGGTGTTGACCGTCGTGCTCACGGTGATGCAGCGGCGCATGGAGACGAAGGCATTGTCGCGGATCTCGACATTGCGCCCCAGGATGTCGAGCGCCTGATGCATCTTGAAGAACCGGCAGTCGATGATCTGCGAGTCGGTATCCGCCGGATACCTCGCCGAAGACAGCCGCCACAGAATGGCGGTCGACGTCCCGGACGTCCCGGCATCGCCGATGTCGCCATCGCCCTCGAAGGTCAGCCCCTGAATCCCGATCCCCCGTTCTTCGATCCGCAGCGTCACACTGTTCGCGGTCACGCAGCGGATCATCGGTGCGCGGAAGCCCGGGCAGCCCCGCAGGGTGACGTCGTTCGTCGCCAGAACCAGGGCGTGCTCCCGGCCGTCCGGTGGCGAGACAAGGTAATGCGGCCGGGTAACAGGGCCCGAGGGCATCGAAAAATCGAGCACGTCGAAAGGCTCCAGCGCATCCAGCGCCCGCTGGATGGCATCGGTGTCGTCGGCTTTACCGTCGCCTTTGGCGCCGAACCAGACGACCTTCAGCAGGTTGGGCTCGGGCAGCACCCGCAACCAGCGGCCGACGCCGTCGGTCGGCGCAATCACCGTGCCGCCATTGTCGGGCGAGGTCTCGGCGGGGTCATAGCGGAACCAGCCGCCGCCGCCGTCACCCGCGGCGTAGTATCCCTGGACGAAGGTGTCGACACGCTCGGCACCGGCAACACTGCGCAGGGCAGCGATGGTCGCAACCACGAAGGGCTGGACTGACATCGTAAGTTCCTCTTGATCGATGTGTCTGGCGATGTATCTGCGGCCACGTCCCGTGCGGTGAAAAAAGCGGTTGCAGCCCGCCGGATTTCGTGGCAGTTTCCGCCCCGCTTCACCAGAGGCGCCGCCGTAGCTCAGTGGTAGAGCACTCCCTTGGTAAGGGAGAGGTCGCGTGTTCAATCCACGCCGGCGGCACCATTCTTTGTGAAGACAGGTATTTCGAAAGGCCCGCCCGGCAGCACATGTCCGGCGGGCTTTTTCATGTCCTGCTGCCATCATTCGTATGGCCAGCACATGCAGCAGAGGTCGTGCGCCTCTGCGTCGACTATGATGTCGTTTCGACTTCTGAAAATCTTCCCGTCAACTGCGGCAACTTGTTGCCGACAGCTCGGTCAGGACGCTCCCGTCATCTCCAGATCCCGCACCGATGCCGGGGTGCTGCCGTCGAGCGGCAGCACCACCACCGCCCGGGTGCCGACGCCGCGGGTGCTGGTCAGATCGAAGCGGCCGCCCAGCAGGTCCACCAGACGGGCTGCAAGCGGCAGGCCAAGCCCGGTGCCGTGGTGGTGGCGGTGCATGGCGCTTTCGATCTGGCCGAAGACGCTCAGCGCCACGTCGATTTCTTCCGGGCTCATGCCGATGCCGGTATCCTCCACCACCAGGATCAGCCGGTCGCCCGCCACGCTCGCCCGCAGCGAAACCGTGCCGTCACGGGGGGTGAACTTCACCGCATTGGACAGAAGATTGATCAGCACCTGGACCAGGCGGCGCTCGTCGGTGCGCAGCTGCGGCAGGTCTTCGGGCACCTCCACCACCAGCCGGACGCCGTTTTCCTGTGCCTGGGTCTCGATCATCCTGAGGCAGGTCTCTGCCAGGCGGGCCGGCGACACCTCGGCCAGATCCACGCTCATCCGGCCGGATTCCGCCTTGGACAGGTCGAGAATGTCGTTGATCAGCATCAGCAGATGCCGCCCCGATGTCGCGATGTCGCGGCCGTAAGAGGCATAGCGCGGATTGCCGGCGGGGCCGAACATCTCGGCGCCGATGATCTCGGAAAAGCCGATGATCGCATTCAGTGGCGTGCGCAGTTCATGGCTCATATTGGCCAGGAATTCGGACTTCGCCCGGTTGGCGCGCTCGGCAACCATCTTGGCTTCCATCAGCGCCTGTTCGAAGCGGCGCTGTTCGGTCACGTCCTGCACCGCCAGCAATGCGCCGCCCGAGGCCAGCGGCCGGACGAACTGGTCCAGCACCCGGCCGTCGCGCAGTTCCTCGGACCAGGTGCGGATCTCGCGCGTCGCCAGCCGGGCAAGCCGCCGCGACAGGATATCGCCCAGCTCGGCCACCACATAGCCCTCGGCACGTGCGGCATGTTCCAGGATGGCGTGCAGGGTGGTGCCGCGGCAGGCCAGATCCTCGCTCAGGCCGAACATCTCGCGATAGCGCTGATTGCACACCACCAGCCGGCGCTCGGCGTCGAACATGGCAAGGCCCAGGAAGACGTTCTCCAGCGCGGCGTTGAACTGCTGGCTGCGTTCTTCCAGCTCGCGGGTGCGTGCCTCCACCTCGGCATTCAGATGATCGGTCAGATGGGCCAGCGACAGGCGCAGATGCTCGATGCCGGCCATGGCATCCTCGATCTCGCGGATGCCGCCGCTGCCGCCGACGGGGCGATCGAAACTGCCCTGTTCCACCCGGCGCACCGCCGCACACAGCCGGTCCAGCGGCCGCGATACGGTGCTGCGCGCGATCAGCACCGTACAGGCAAGCCCCGCCGCCACGATCAGCGTCAGCCCCGCCGTGCGCCAGACGGAAGCCCGCCAGCCGCCCAGGGCATCGGCCGTCGCCAGCAGCACCGCCACCTGCATGTCGCGGCCATGGACCGGCGCCACGGCCGCCACCCAGGGGCCGTCGGCATCGTCGTCCCCCACCAGAAACGGCCGGGCGGGGCTTGGATTGTTCGCATCGGCCGGCATCGGCGGCACCTCGCCCGCCAGTTCCGCCATCCGCAGCCGGGTTTCATCGGGCAGGTCCGGGGCCACGGCCATCACGCCGCCGGCCAGCGACGACAGCAGCATCACCCGGCCGTTCGGCCCGACCGAGGCACTGCGATAGAGCGCCGCGAACTGATCGGCATCCACCACCGCCACCACCGCACCGATGAAACCGCCCGCCTCGTCCGTCAGGGCCCGGGCCAGGAAGACCTCCTTGCGGGCGCCGGCACCGCCATCGCCCAGCATGCCCGCCACCGGCCCGGCGGCGGGGGTCAGCATCAGCCGCTGCACCGCGGCCATGCCCGAAAGGTCGACGGGCGGCGCCGGAAAGACGCCGGTGTGCAGATAGATCCGCCCCTCGCGATCGATCACCCAGATCGCGCTCAGCGCGGTGCCGTTGCGGATGATCGCCTCCAGCCGGCCATAAAGCCGCCGCGCCTCGGCGCCGCTGCCGGCCTCCGCCATCGGCGCCGGCCCCGACGCCGCCATGTCGAGCGCCCGGCCGAGCGTCAGATCCACCCCCTCCAGCGTGCGGGCGGCATGTTCGGCCAGCAGGCGGGCGGTGCCCTCGGCGCGTACCGCAGCATCTTTCAGCGGCTGGTCATAGGCGGTGCCCAGCTGCACCGCCCCCACGCCGACGAACAGCAGAAACACCCCCAGTGCCGCCACGATCAGCGCATGGATCAGCCGCCAGCGCCCGGGGGACCAGCGCGGCAGGCCGTGCCAGCCGCCATGCGGGGCAGCGGGTCCGGATTGTCCTTCCGGTTGAGGACGCTGGCGTGTGGAATGCGGTTCGCTCATCCGTCTCCGGTCCGGGAAAGGGAATGGTCGAAGTGTAGCGGCAGAACCTGTGGCGTTTCATTATATTTTACGCTTATCGCGCGCACCACCCGCGAGACGCGAAGCTGATACGCGATCTGATACCACCGCTGGCCACATGACCGACACTGGCTCCGTCGCGCCGGACAGGCCAGAATGCCGATCCCGCAACCCGCCGATACGGAACATGTCATGATCCGTCGCCGTCTTCCGGGCGCCGCCCCCGGTCCCGTCCGCCCGGCACCCGATCTTACCCGCCTCGTCTTCACCTGGGCCGCCCTGGCGGGCGCGCTCTCCCTGTCGCCGTCCGTCTCCGAGGCGGCCGCCGATCGCAGCTTCAAGGACTGGTGGGTCGCCTGCGACAACCTCAGGTCGTGTTCCGCCTATGGGCCGGAAATGGCGCCGGCCGATGACCATTACGGTGCCTGGCTGCGGCTTGGCCGCGAGGGTGCGGCCACGGCGCCGCTGACCGCCCGGATCGGCATGATCCTGGTCGATCAGGCGGTCGACGGCGCCGCGACGCTGAAGGTGGGGGGCGATGCCGGGCCCGCGGTCGCAACCGCCCCGGCGCGGATCGAGGGCGGGGTGGTCCTGGCCGACCTGCCGGCCGAGACCCTGCCCGCGCTGCTCGACCAGCTGCGCCATGCCGACACGCTGCCGGTCACCCTTTCGGGCGGTGCCGTCACCACCCCGGTCAAGGCCGGCATCTCGCTCTCCGGATCGGCGGCGGCGATGCTGTTCCTCGACGACGCCCAGGGCCGGGTCGGCACCGTCACCGCCGCCTGGAAGCCGGGCCCGAAGCCGGCCGAGGCCGTGCCGCCGGTGCCGGATCTGCCGGTGATCCGGGCGGCACCCGCCTCCCGCAAGCCGGTGCCGGCGGCCCGGCCGGCGATCCTGTCGCACAAATCCGACGACGGCGACTGCGACCCCGCCGTCTCGGACCAGTTCGATCCGATCATCGAGCGCCTGGACGACACCCATGTTCTTTATGGCCAGGCCTGTTTCTCGGGCGCCTACAACGTCGCCTATGATTTCTTCGTCGCGGCCGAGGGCGCCCAGCCGGTACCGGCGGTGTTCGATGTGCCCGACGGGCTGATGGATGCGGCCGAGCTGATCAATCCCGGCTACGACCCGGCGACCCGCACGCTGTCCACCTTCGCCAAGGGGCGTGGCATCGGCGATTGCGGCGTCGGCGCCCGCTGGGTGTGGGATGGCGCGCGTTTCCGCCTGGCCGGCATGGAGATGATGGGCATCTGCCAGGGCATCGCCTGGGACGACTGGCCGGTGGTCTATCGGGCAAAGGTAGAAGGGGTCGACTGACCGGCCGGAAGCCGGTCAGGTCTCGGCCAGGGTGGCGGCGATGTCCCCGCAGGGCGCGCCGCCGGTCACATGGATGCGATGCCACAGCGCCAGCATCAGCAGCCCCCAGGCGCGCTGTCCCTGGCGGCCGGCATCGCGGAACAGCCCGATCACCGCCTCGCGCCGTGCCAGCCGGGCGATCAGCGGCTCGTCCGCCACCAGATGGCCCAGCCGGTCGGCATCGGCCGCAATCCAGGCCCCCACCGGTACGGTAAAGCCGCGCTTGGGCGCGAAGGGGGCGGCGGCAGGCAGATGCTGCGCCAGCCAGTGACGCAGCACCAGCTTGCCGCGCCGGCCATCCATCTTCAGCCGGTCGGGCAAGGGCAGCGCAAATCCGGCGACGCCGCGGTCCAGAAACGGGGTGCGTCCTTCGATGCCGTTGAACATCAGCATCCGGTCCAGCTTCAGCAGCAGGTCGTTGGGCAGCCAGTCGGTGCAGTCCACCGCCTGAAGGCGGCGCAGCCGGCTGCCGCCGGCGCGGGCCGCCGCCGCCTCTGCCGCAGCCATGCCGTCGCGCCAGCGCGCGGCCGCCGCCTCGTATTCCGGCCGCAGCAGCCCCGTCCCGTCCAGATCGCCCTTGCGCCGCATCGGCCGGCCCCCCAGCAGCCGCCAGCGCGCGGCCCGGCGATAGCGGCCATAGCCGGCGAAGAGCTCATCCCCGCCCTCGCCCGACAGCACCACCTTGACCTGCGGCCGGGCGATCTCGGCCAGTCGGAAGCTGGGCAGCACGGCATAGTCGAGCGTCGGATCGTCGAGCGCCTGCGCCGCCAGCGGGGCGATCCGGTCGAAATCCGCACGCGTGACCAGGGTTTCGATCAGCTCGGCGCCGGCGGCATCGGCGACGATGCGGGCCTGGGCGCGTTCGTCATGGACGCCGCCATCGGCGAACCCGGCCGTGAAGGCGGTCACCGGGCGCGGGTTCAGCCGGGCCATCATCGCCAGCACGGCCGCACTGTCGATGCCGCCCGACAGGAACAGGCCATAGGGCACGTCGCTGCGCTGATGCAGGTCGATCGCCTGTTCGAACACCCGGTCGAAGGCCTTGACCGCCGCCGCCATGTCGCGGCCGGGATCGGGGTCGGGCCGGGCATCGGCTGCCGGCAGGGCCGGGCTCTGCCGGCGGGCCGTCACCTGCCCCGCCGCCACCACCAGCCGTTCGCCCGGCAACACCCGGCGGATCGCCGGGAACACGGTCTCGGGCCCGGTGGTGAAATGCAGCTGCAGCAGTTCCAGGATGCGGGCATCGTCCAACGCCGCGCCGGCCAGCCCGGCCCGGATCAGCGCCCCCGGTTCCGAGGCGAAGGCCAGACCGAACGCCCCCTCGACATAATAGAGCGGCTTGATGCCGAAGGGATCCCGCGCCAGCACCAGCCGCCCGCCCTGCCGCGGATCGTGGATCGCCAGCGCATACATGCCGCGCAACCGGTCCAGCCCGTCCAGCCCCTGTTCCAGGTATAGCGGCAGCGGCGGCTCGCAATCGGATCCGGTGCGGAAGGCGCGGCCGGCCAGTTCGGCCTTCAGCTCACGATAGTTGTAGATTTCGCCATTGCCCACCAGTGCGAGCGTGCCGCCCGCCTCCCCGGCCCCGGGGTCCAGCGGCCAGAGCAGCGGCTGATCGCCGGTGACGAGGTCGATGATCGCAAGCCGGGTATGGACCAGCCCGACCCCGCCGCGCACCGTGACGCCGTGGCCATCGGGCCCGCGATGGGCCAGCCCCCGGGCCAGGCGGTCGAGCAGCTCCGCCGCAGGCGGGCTGCCGTCGCGGGTCATGATGCCGGCGATGCCACACATGGGGGCGGTCCTCTCAGATCGGCGGGTTCCGGTCGGCGGGCCAGAGTCAGCGGGTCAGGGTCAGCGGTTGGGCAGGATGCGGGCGAAAAGATCGGCATAGGCGCGAACCACGGCCGCCTCGGTGAAATGCCCCTCATAGGTCGCCCGGCCGCCTGCGACCATGGTCTCGCGCAGGCCGGTCTCGCGCAGCACCGTCTCGATGCTTGCGGCCATGGCGGCATCGTTGTCGACCGGCACCAGCAGCCCGTTCACGCCATGGGCGATCAGCTCCGACGGCCCCTGGGATGCGGCGGCCACCACCGGCACATGATGCGCCCAGGCCTCCAGCACGATATTGCCCAGCGGTTCGTGGCGCGACGAGCAGACGAACACATCGGCCGCGGCATAAAGGGCGGCGACATCGGCGCGCCAGCCCAGGAACGACACCCGATCGGTGATGCTGAGCGACCGCGTCAGCTCGCGCAGATCGTCTTCCAGCGAACCCACCCCCGCGATCCACAGATGGGCGCGCGGCACCTGCGCCACCGCCCGGATCAGCACGTCGAAGCCCTTGTTCGGATGCAGACGGCCCAGGCCCAGGATCAACGGCGCATCCTCGGGCGTGCCCCAGCGGGCGCGCGGTTCGGCCGGCAGCGGCGTTGCGTCTACGAAATTCGGCACGTAATGGCTGCGATCGGCCGGCACGCCCTTGCGGCGCAGATAGGCGACGATGTCGCGGGTATTGCCGACGAGATGATCGGCGCCGCGATAATGGCGCAGATCGTAATAGCCGCCCAGCCGGGCGACATGCACGAAATCGCCCGAGGGACAGGCCGCCGTCGCCCGGTTCATCCAGGTGAGCACGATGTCCGGGCGGAAACGCTTCACCATCCGCCGCAGCGTCCACCAGGTTTTCAGATCGGCGTGGCGGCCGAAGCGCAACCCCTTGGGGTCAAGCCCCGCGGCCCTCAGCTTCGCCATCCGCTCTTCATGCGGCCTGACCGCGATCGCCTGCTCGATGCCGGCGCGATGGAAGGCGATGGCCAGGCGGTCGAAGAAGGCTTCGGCACCGCCATGGGCGGCACCCGCCATGAGCTGCATCACCCGAAGCGGCCGGCCGTCCCTCTGCAGAATGGGGCGGTCGGGGGCGGTCGCAGATCGCGGCTGTTCGGTATCAGGCATCATCCGTCCGTTGGGTTAGCGGGGGCCGGGGCGGGTCAGCGGGGGTCGGGGCGGGTTACCGGACGTCGAAACCGGCGGGGCGGACACGGGCTGCCCCAGCCGGTCGCGGCGGGCCCGGTCCATCCCGGCCGCGACGTCGCGGATATCGTAGCCCTGGCGGTCCAGATGCGCACGGCCGTTCCGCGCCAGGGCCTCGCGGCGCGCGGGATCATCGGCCAGCATGCCGATCGCGGCCGCCAGCGCATCGGGCGTGGCCGGGTCCAGCGTCAGCCCGGCGCCATGAACGATGTCCCGCAGGCCGCCGCGTTCGGTCGCGATCAGCGGGCAGCCCATGGCCATGGCCTCCACCGCCGTGCGGCCGAACGGCTCGTCCCAGACCGACGGCACCACCGCCATCGCCGCCCGGCCGTAAAGATCGAGCACCTGGTCGTAGGTCCGGAATCCGGCCATCTCGATCAGCGGCCGGTCGCGGCCGGCATTGATCGCCGCCACCCGCGCCCGCACCGCCGCTTCGAAAGGCGACACCGCCGCCGCACGGGCCGTCGCCCCCTCCGGCGGCCGGTCGGCCCCCACCATCACCGCCCGCCAGCCCGGCCGGTCGGCCAGCGCCGCCGCTGCCGCTTCGACGAACAGATCGGCGCCCTTGTCCTGCACGATCCGACCGACGAACAGCACCACCGGGTCCCGCGGCGCCGCAATCGCCGCCCGCCGGGCGTCGAAGACCGGCAGGTCGAAACCGATCGGGCAGACCACCGCCTTGCAGGCCAGCGCGGGATCGTCGATTCCCTCCAGCAGCCGCGACCGGATATGGCCGCTGACACAGAACACCGTGTCGAGCCGGGCGAGCAGCGCCCGACGCTCGCCCGCGCTGCGGAAGCGGCGCATCGCCTGGGGGTCGTTGTGGAGGAACAGTGCGAAGCCCGCACCGGGTGCCACCCGCATCAGCCAGGGCAGGAATTCCGGCCGGTTGTGAACCTCGATCAGCTTCGGGCGCGCGGTCAGCAGGGCACGGGTCGCCGAGAGCAGATAGGCAAGCCGGCGGGAGCCCGCCAGCCCGCGGGTGGCGAGCCCGCGGAAACGGATGCCCGCAAAGGGCTCGTCGACCCGGGCGCCGAACACCGTGGTCCGGTCGGCATAGCCGCTGAAGCGGACGAAATCGCGCACCGACAACGAGATCGCGCCGGCATTGGCCGCCTGGAAACTCTCGCTCGGCGGCAGCAGGATGGCGAGATCGGCCGGCCGCGCGGTCATGCCGGTATCCGTCCCGACCGCGCCACACGGTCGAGCAGCGCCACCGCCGCCCGTTCCACCGTATCCGTGGCCAGCCCGGTCATATAGCAGCGATCGGCAGGTGAGGACGGCCGCTCGGCGGCCAACCGGTCATAGGTCTCCGGCGTGCGCACCGCCACGGCATGCGGCCCCCAGGGGCCGTAAAGTGCATCGGGTGTGGGTCCGAACAGGCCCAGGGTCGGCGCACCGGCCGCCGCCGCCATGTGCATCAGCCCGCTGTCATTGCCGATGAACAGGGCGCTGCGTTCCAGCAGCGCCTGCACGCCCAGCAGCGGCAGGCTGCCGATGATGTCGGGCGCCTCCAGCCCCGCCGCGCGCGCGGCGGCCAGCGCCGGCTCGGCCTGCGGGCGTTCGTGGGGGGCGGCGATCACCGCCACCCGGGCCCCGGCCATCGCCCCGCCCGGCCCGGCCAGCCGGCCGACCAGTTCGGCGAAACGCTCCGCCGGCCATTGCTTGCCCACCCAGTTTGCCGCCGGTGCCAGCGCCAGGATCGGCTGCGAACCTTCCGGAAACGCTGCCAGGGCCGCGGCATGATCCTGCGGGCGGGTCCAGATGCGCGGTGCGGGCGGCGGGTCCAGATCAAGCGTGCGCGCCAGTTCATAAAGCTTGTGCCGGCCGTCTTCATGGCGCGACAACACCCGCCGGCGCCGGGCCCGCAACAGCCAGGCGATGGCGGAACCGCGCAGATCGACCACCAGATCCCAGCGCGTGCCGATCGTGGCCCGCCATAGATCGCGCCAGTGGCCGGCGCGGGGCCGCTTGACGATCGGCAGCACCCGGACCAGCCCGGGCAGCCCGGCGAAGAGCGGCGCTGCGGGCGCGCCCACGGCCACCGTCACCCGCGGTACCGGGCGGCCGGCAGCGGTTTCGGTTGCGATCAGATGATCGAGCAGCCCCGTCGACAGGACGGCGTCACCGATGCGGGTCGAGGTGATGAACAGCAGTTCCATGCGCGGTCCCGGAGATGGGCATCCCGCCGGTTATAGGGCGCGCGGGGGTTCGGGCGCAACCATGGCCGGTCACGGCCGGCCGTCGCCTCTTGAACCATCGGCCCGGCGACGCCACTGTTGAGCGACCTTGTCCGCCCGCCCATCAAGGATCCGGATCCATCGCCATGACCGAGCCCGCGACGACGACCGCGACACTGCCCCCCCGGCCGACGGTCCCCGCCTTCACCCGCCTGCCCGCCCGCAGCCTGGTTGTGGTGGAGGGGGAGGACGCGCTCAAATTCCTCGACGGTCTGGTCTCGGGCGATCTCGACCCGGTGGCCGAGGGGCGGGCCTGTTACGGCGCCCTGCTCACGCCCCAGGGCAAGATCCTGCATGACCTGATCGTGGCCCGCGCCGGCGAGGGCCGGCTGCTGGTCGAATGCGCGACCGGCCTTGCCGCCGACCTGATCCGGCGCCTGACCCTTTACAAGCTGCGGGCGAAGGTGAAGATCGCGCCGGCCAGCGGGCTTGCGGTCGCGGTCGCCTTTGGTCCCGGGGTGCAGGGTGCGGGCCTGGTCGTCCAGGGCGACGGCAACGATGTTCTGCAGGTGCCCGATCCGCGCAAAGATGGCCTCGGCCTGCGGCTCTGGGGGCCCGAGGCGGCGCTTGAAGCCTTTGCGGCCGATACCGGTCTCACCCCGGTGCCGGAAGCGGCCTGGCATCTGCACCGGATCGAGGCGGGCGTGCCGGAAGGCCCCGAGGATCTGCCGCCCGAACAGGGGCTGGCGCTGGAACATGATCTGGACCGGCTGAACGGTGTCGCCTTCGACAAGGGCTGCTATGTCGGCCAGGAGGTCACCACCCGCAGCAAGTTCCGCGGCCAGGTCCGCAAGCGGCTGTTCGTGGTCGATGCCACAGATGGCGCGCCCCTGCCCGCCCCGGGCACGCCGGTGATAGCGGGGGAACGCGAGGCCGGCCAGCTGCGCAGCGCGATCGGCCCCGTCGGCCTCGCCCTGTTGCGCATCGACCGCACGACCGAGGCCACCGACGGCAGCGGCCCCGCCCTCACCGCCCAGGGGCTGACCATCACCGCCCGGCCGCGAACCGATGACTGAGCAGGAGGACACCCGGCACGGCCCCTGCCCCTGGTGCGGCACCGACCCGCTCTACCGGGCCTATCACGACACCGAATGGGGCGTGCCGGTACGTGACGAGCGGCCGCTCTTCGAGATGCTGGTGCTGGAAAGCTTTCAGTCGGGGCTGTCGTGGATCACGATCCTGCGCCGGCGCGAGGGCTTTCGCCGGGCCTTCGCCGGCTTCGATCCCGACATCCTGGCCCGGTTCGGCCCGGCAGAGGTGGCGCGGCTTCTGGCCGATCCGGGCATCATCCGCCACCGCGGCAAGATCGAGGCGACCATCGCCAATGCCCGGGCGGTGCTGGCGCTGCGCGAAAGCGGGCCCGGCCTCGCCGCCTTTCTGTGGGCGGCGGTGGACGGGCAGCCGCTGACCAATCATTTCACGACCGGTGCCGAGGTGCCGGGCAAGACCGCCGTCTCTGATGCCCTGGCCCGCCGGCTGAAACAGGCGGGTTTCCGGCATCTGGGCTCGACGACGGTCTATGCCTTCATGCAGGCGGCGGGGCTGGTCAACGACCACCTCACCACCTGCCCGCGCCATGCGGAGATCAGCGCCGGCGCCTGATCCTGCCCACGGTCTGGTCCGGCTCAGGCCGGGAACTGCAGCACGGTCTGGGTCCGCACATCCTGCACGTCCAGCCGCTCGCGGCCGCCGAGGCCCATCAGTTCGATGATGAAGGCAGCAGCCGGGACCTCGGCCCCCACCTTGCGCAGCAGCTCGATCGACGCCGCGGCGGTACCGCCGGTGGCGAGAAGGTCGTCGACCAGCACAACCCGCTGGCCGCGCTCGATCATGCCGTCCTGCACCTCGACCACATCCTCGCCATATTCCAGCGCATAGGCATGGGACACCGTGCGCCCCGGCAGCTTGCCGCGCTTGCGGACCATCACGAAGCCCTTGCCCAGCGCCAGCGCCAGGGGTGCGGCGGCCAGGAAGCCGCGGCTTTCGATCCCGGCCAGAAGATCGGGCTGCAGCGGACGGATCGCCTCGGCCATCCGGTCGATGGTCTCGCGCCAGGCCCCGGAATGGGCCAGCAGGGTCGAGATGTCGTAGAACAGGATGCCCGGCTTGGGAAAATCGGGCACCCGGCGGATATGGCTGGCAAGATCCATCGCGGCAGTCTTCCTTCTGGACGTCGACAGGCGGGTCGCCCGGCATGGGGCCTGATGGTCGCTACGCGATCCACCATGCGAGAGCCTAGCAAAACAACAACCTGTAGTGGAGATGTTTTGGCATCACTACCGTCGATACGATCAGCGGAAGGTGGGAACGAATTCCGCCACGCCTTTCGGATCAAGATGGGTGATGATCTCGGCATCGGGATAGCGCGCATGCAGCAGCGTTTCAACCCGATCGGCGACCCCGTGCGCATCCGCCAGCGGCGCCGCCGGGTCCAGCTCCAGATGCAGCTGGATGAAGGTGTGCACGCTGGACGACCGGGTGCGCAGGTCGTGCATGCCGCGCACCCCCGGCACCGCCAGAACGATTTTACGGATCTCGGTGCGCTCGGCCTCGGGCAGTTCCCGGTCCATCAGCGCATCCAGCGCGCCCCGTGCGATCTTCCAGGCGCCGCGGATCAGGTGCAGCGCGATCAGCGCCGCGATCACCGGATCGGCTTCGGTCACGCCCCCGTACTGGCTGAGCAGGATCGACAGAATAACGCCCAGGTTGATCAGAAGATCGCCCACATAGTGCAGCCGGTCGGCCCCCACCGCCAGAGACTGCGTGCGGGCGATCACCCGGTCCTGATAGCGGACCAGCAGCAGCGTCGCCACGATGGCGAAGATCATCACCGCGATGCCGACCGGTCCCTCGCCCACGGGTTCGGGTTCGATCAGCCGGCGCACCGCCTCGACACACAGCAGCAGGGCAGAGCCGGTCACGAACAGCGCCTGACCCAGCGCCGCCAGCGGCTCGGCCTTGCCATGGCCGAAGCGGTGATGGGCATCGGCCGGGCGCATGGCCTGGCGCACGGCGATCAGCGTCACCAGGCTTGCGCCCGAATCCGACACGCTGTCGACCAGGCTCGACAGGATGCTGACCGATCCGGTCATGACCGACGCGCCCAGCTTCAGCGCCACCAGGGTGAGCGCGACCGCAAGCGAGGCGAGCGTCACCCGCCGCTTCAGCCGCGCCACCTCGGGATCGGGCGGTGCCAGAACGCCCAGCGGCCGGATCACGGGAACAGCCACTGACGGGTCCAGCCGTCCCCGTCCTTCAGATAGACCAGGCGCTGATGCAGGCGGAAACGGCCTTCCTGCCAGAATTCCATGCGCTGCGGCACCACCCGGAAGCCCGACCAGTAATCCGGCCGCGGCACCCGGCCGACATTGAACCTGATCGCGAATTCCGCCACCCGCTTCTCAAGATCGTAGCGGCCGGTCATCGGCCGCGACTGGCGCGAGGCCCAGGCGCCGATCTGGCTGTCGCGGGCCCGGCTGCCGAAATAGGCATCGGCCTCTTCCGCCGTCACCTGCTCCACCCGGCCCTGCACCCGCACCTGCCGGCCCAGCGGCATCCAGTAGAACAGCAGCGCCGCCTGCGGATTGGCCAGCAGGTCGCGGCCCTTGTCGCTCTCGTAATTCGTGTAGAACACGAAGCCGTCGCGGTCCCAGGCCTTCAGCAGCACCATGCGCGCCGCCGGCAGCCCGTCGGTCCCGGCGGTGGCGACGCACATCGCCGTCGGCTCGGTGATCGCGGGTTCGTCCCGCACCTCGGCATACCATTTGCCGAACTGCTCGAACGGATCTTCAAGTTCGGGGAGGGACATGGTTTCAAAGGCTCCGCGAATGATGGGCGGGGGGTGGGGGCGGTCTGGTGGCGCGCGCCGGCCCTCCGCTCAATAGATGCACCACACCCGGCAGGGCGGCAAGCGCTGCGGGCAGCACCCGCCCCCTTCCATGGTCGCATCTGTCGCACCCCTTGGCAGACGGGGGTGGGCCGCCGATATCTTTCCCAAGGCCCGGATGTGTTGTCCTCCGACCGAAATTTGACACGCCGAGGCCGCTTGGCCATGGCTGGTCGCGTGCTACCATGCGCACCTGATACGAAACGGCGCCCCGGATGCGGCGCCCGCACCCGACACATCATCTACCGGAAGCTCCCATGAAGCCGTTCATCCCCCTGATCGTCGCAGCCGGCCTCGCCCTCGGCGCCTGCGCCCAGTCCGACATGGGCACCAAGCAGGGTGTCGGCGCGGTGCTGGGCGGCGTCGGCGGCGCCGTCGCCGGTGCCCAGTTCGGCAAGGGCAAGGGCCAGCTGGCCGCCACCGCCGTCGGTGCGCTGCTCGGCGCCTTCGCCGGCAATGAAATCGGCAAGTCGCTCGACCGTGCCGACCAGCTGGAGGCAGAGCGTGCCAGCCAGCGGGCGCTGGAAAGCAACCCCACCGGACAGAGCAGCACCTGGAGCAACCCGGACAGCGGCAATTCCGGCTCGATCACCCCGGTCAAGACCTATCAGCGCTCCAGCGGCGAATACTGCCGCGAATTCACCCAGCGCGTGAATGTGGGCGGCAAGACCGAGGAAGCCTATGGCACCGCCTGCCGTCAGCCGGACGGCAGCTGGAAGATCGTCAACTCCTGACGTCTACGGGCTTGACGCAGGGGCCGGCCGCAACGACCCTTGGGCACGGGCCGCCGCCTGATCGGGCGGCGGCCCGCTTACGTCCACGGGGGACCGCGTGAACGCCGATCCTTATCAGACACTGGGCGTGGGCCGTGATGCCACGCCCGACGCCATCAAGACTGCCTACCGGCGCCTCGCCAAGGCCTATCATCCGGACCTGCACCCGGGCGATGCCGAGGTCGAACGCCGGTTTAAGGACGTGTCTGCCGCCTATGCGATCCTGTCCGACCCGGCGCGGCGTGCCGCCTTCGACCGTGGCGAGATCGACGGTGCCGGCAACGGCCGTGCCCGCCCGCGCCCCCGGGGTGCCGAGGGCGGCGGCTTCGCCGACTTTTTCTCGGACATCTTCACCGACCCCGCCCGCAGCCGCCGCGCGCAGCCGGGGCGCAGCGACCAGGCCGCCGCCGGCAACGGCAGCGCCGGCCGCACCGGCATTCATCGCCGCGGTGTCGACGTCACCTATACCGTGACGGTGGAATTCATCGAGGCCGCCCGCGGCACCCGCAAGCGCATCCGCCTGCCCGAGGGCCGCGAGCTGGAAGTCGCCGTGCCCGCCGGCATCCGCGACGGCCAGAAACTGCGGCTGAACGGCCAGGGCATGCCCGGTTTCGGCAATGCCGAGGCCGGTGATGCGCTGGTGGAAGTGAATGTCCGCCCCCACCCCCTGTTCCGCGCCGAGGGCCGCGACATCCTGATCGATGTGCCCATCACCCTGCCTGAAGCGGTGCTCGGCGCCGGCATCGTCGTTCCCACCCTGGACGGCCCGGTCCGGGTCGCCGTGCCGCCCGGATCCTCGGGCGGGCGCCGGCTGCGGCTCAAGGGCCGCGGCATGGGTGCGGACAAGGGCGATCGCGGCGACCTGTTCGTTGTGCTGAAACTGGTCCTGCCCGATCGCGACGACCCCGCGCTGACGGAATTCGTGAAGCGGTGGAAGCCGCCCGCGGATTACGATCAGGTCCGGCGGCGAGCCGGGATCGAATGACGGCAACGGCAACCCCCGACAAGACCCCCTTCTACCGCCCTCTTCTCCGCCGGTTGCGCAGCAACCGGCGGGTCCGCGAGCTGATGGTCACCTACGGCCGCTTCACCCGCGACGGCGCCGACCAGATTGCAGGCCATATCGCCTTCGCCAGCCTGTTTTCGATGTTCCCCTTCCTGATCGTGCTGGTGGTGCTGGCCGGCGTGATCGGCCAGGGCGGCGAGGTTCATGCCCTGATCCTCACTCTGCTCGACTATCTGCCGCCCGATGTCGCCCAGGCGCTGCGCGGGCCGATCGACACGATCATCTTCGGCCCCAAGGGCGGGCTGCTCACCTTCGGCATCCTCACCGCCCTCTGGTCGGCCTCCAATGCGCTAGAAAGCCTGCGCAACGCGCTCAACCGCGCCTTCCGGGTGAAGATGGTCCGGCCGCTGTGGAAACGGCGGCTGCAAAGTCTGGCCCTGGTGGCGGGCGGGGCGCTCGCCCTGCCGGTGGCGCTGGCGCTGCTGGTCTTCCTGCCGATCGCGATCGGGCCTGCGGTCGATTTCTTCGGCCTGTCCGATGCCTGGGTCTGGCTGGTCCATACCCTGCGCCCGCCCCTGGTGCTGGCCGGTACCGTCACCGTGGTCTGGGGCCTGCTGCGCCTGCTGCCCGATGCCCTGCCGCCGCGCCGGCGGGTGCTGCTGCCGCCGGCGGCGGTCATCGTGCTGGGCTGGATGGCCCTGTTGATCGGCTTTTCGGTCTATCTGCGCCAGACCGGCGGCATGAACGCGGTCTATGGCAGCCTGGGCAGCATGATCGCAACCCTGCTGCTGCTGTATCTGGCGGCCTATGTCTTCCTGCTTGGCGGCTATTGGGCCGCCGTGCGGTCGCGGATCGACCGTCACCGGCGCCGGCATGCGGCCGCCCGCAGGCTGGCACGACGGCACATGCACCGGCCCGGACAGCGCTGAAATCCGCCCTTCCGGCCCCGTCCGGTGCCGATTTGACCGGACCGCGGTTTCGTGTAGGATGCGCCGCACCTGTGCCCGGCCGCCGGCCGAACGGCACGTCTGCAACCTGCAGGATGCAACCTGTCACACGAGGTCCGCCAGGGCCGGCCGCGCCCCCGGCGCCTCCCTGGACCGGCCGCCTGGATACAGCGAGGGGACCGCATGATCGTTCAATCGAACGTGATGGCCGGCAAGCGCGGCCTGATCGTCGGCGTCGCCAATGACCGCTCGATCGCCTGGGGGATCACCAGGGCGGTGGCGCTGAACGGCGCGGAAGTGGCACTGACCTATCAGGGAGAGGCGCTGGAAAAGCGGGTGCGCCCGCTGGCCGCCGAGGTCGGCGCGACCCTGGTCGCCCCCTGCGACGTCACCGACGACGACAGCATGAAGGCCCTGTTCGACACGATCGCCGAAAAATGGGGCCGGCTCGACTTTCTGGTGCACGCCGTCGCCTATTCCGACAAGAACCAGCTGAAGGGCAAGTATGTCGACACCACGCTCGACAACTTCCTGCGCACCATGCAGATCTCGGCCTTCTCGCTGGTGCAGATGGCGCAGTATGCCCGGCCGCTGATGCAGCATGGCGGCAGCATCCTGACGCTCTCCTATCTGGGGGCCGAGCGGGTGATCCCGCATTACAACGTCATGGGCGTGGCCAAGGCGGCGCTCGAATCCAGCGTGCAGTATCTGGCGGCCGACCTCGGCCCCGAAAACATCCGGGTCAACGCCATCTCGGCCGGGCCGATCAAGACGCTGGCCGCCTCGGGCATCGGCGACTTCCGCTACATCATGCGCTGGAACGAGATGAACTCGCCGCTGCGGCGCACGGTCTCGATCGAAGAGGTCGGCAACGCCTCGCTGCTGATGCTCTCGGACATGGGCACCGGCATCACCGGCGAGGTGATGCATGTCGATGCGGGCTATCACATCGTCGGCATGAAGGCCGAGGATGCGCCCGACATCAATCTCAGCTGACCCCACCTCTCTCCCACAGCACCGTTTTGAAGGATCGGACCGGCCATGGCAGGCAACAGTTTCGGCGAGCTTTTCCGCTTCACGAGCTGGGGTGAAAGCCATGGCCCGGCGATCGGCTGCGTGGTCGACGGCGTGCCGCCGCGCCTGGCGCTGACCGAGGCCGACATCCAGCCCTTCCTCGACAAGCGCCGGCCGGGCCAGTCGCGCTTCACCACCCAGCGGCGCGAGCCCGACGAGGTCGAAATCCTGTCGGGCACCTTCGAAGGCCTGACCACCGGCACCCCGGTCAGCCTGCTGATCCGCAACACCGATCAGCGCTCGAAGGATTACGGCGAGATCAAGGACAAGTTCCGTCCGGGCCATGCCGACTTCACCTATCAGGCCAAATACGGCATTCGCGACCATCGCGGCGGCGGCCGGTCCAGCGCCCGCGAAACCGCGGTGCGCGTGGCGGCCGGCGCGGTGGCCCGCAAGGTGCTGGGAGAGACCGTCACCATCCGCGGCGCCCTGGTCGAGATGGGCGGCATCGGCGTCGACCGCAGCCGCTGGGACTGGGACGAGACCGGCCGTAACGACTTCTTCTGCCCCGATGCCGAAACCGCCGCGCGCTGGGCTGAATATCTGGACGGGCTGCGCAAATCCGGCGACAGCTGCGGCGCGGTGATCGAAGTGGTGGCGGAAGGCGTGCCGGTCGGGCTGGGCGATCCGCTCTACGACAAGCTGGATGCCGATCTCGCCAAGGCGATGATGGGCATCAATGCGGTCAAGGCGGTGGAGATCGGCGACGGTTTCGCGGCCGCCCGTCTCACCGGCTCGCAGAATGCCGACGAGATGCGGATGCGCGAGGGCAAGCCCGCTTTCCTGGGCAACCGCGCCGGCGGCATCCTGGGCGGTATCGCCAATGGCGAACCGGTGGTGGTGCGCTTTGCGGTCAAGCCGACCAGTTCCATCCTCACCCCCCGGCTCAGCGTCACCCGCGACGGCGCGGATACCGAGGTGGTGACCAAGGGCCGCCACGACCCCTGCGTCGGCATCCGCGCGGTGCCGGTGGGCGAGGCGATGATGGCGGTGGTGCTGGCCGATCATCTGCTGCGCCATCGCGGCCAATGTGGCGGGTGACGCCCGGCTTCTGAAGACAGCCCCGGCCCCGGCAGGCATACTCCCCGGATCAAACAAGAACCGGGGAGACGCTTATCCATGTCCGCCGACAAGCCGCTGCAGCTGAAGCCCGAGGTGATGGCCCTGCCCATCCCCGACGAAGCCGGCAATGCCGACGACATCCAGGCCTATTACGCGAAGTGCCGCGAGAAGCTCGGCATGGTTCCGCATGTGCTGCAGGCCTATACGCTGCGGCCGGAAAAGTTCCGCACCTTCAGCCGCTTCTACAACGAGCTGATGCTGGGCGACAGCGGGCTCGACAAGCTGGAGCGCGAGATGGTCGCGGTGGTGGTCTCGTCGATCAACCGCTGCTATTACTGTCTGGTCGCCCATGGCCAGGCGGTCAGGGCGCTGTCGGGCGATCCGAAGCTCGGCGAGATGCTGGTGATGAACTACCGGGTGGCGCCGCTGTCGCTCCGTCACCGGGCGATGCTCGATTTCGCCGCCAAGGTTACCGAAACCCCGACCCTGGTCGACGAGGCCGACCGGGCCCGGCTGCGCGATGCGGGCTTTTCGGTCGAAGACATTTTCGACCTGGCCAATGTCATCGGCTTCTACAACATGACCAACCGCGTCGCGAGCGCGGTCGACATGCTGCCGAACGACGAATATCACGATATGAACCGCTGACCACGGATTTGCCGCGGCGCGCAAATGCCGCTTGCCTGACGATCTGAATTGGCGTGATCATTCCCATTGAACGCAACCCACAGTTTGCGAAGGAATGGTCCCGCCATGCGAAACGTCAGGATCTTTCACCTTGATGCCTTCGCCGAGCGGCTGTTCGCCGGCAATCCGGCGGCGGTCTGCCTGATGGATGCCTGGCTGCCGGTGCCGGTGATGCAGGCGATCGCGGCCGAAAACCGGCTGTCCGAGACCGCCTTCCTGGTGCCCGAGGATGCGGGCGGGTTCGGCACGGGCGATGGCACCGCCGCCGGGCCCTTCCACCTGCGTTGGTTCACCCCCACCACCGAGATGCCGATGTGCGGCCACGCCACGCTGGCAGCCGCCCATGTGGTGTTGAGCCGGCTGGCCCCCGAAGCGCCGGCGGTGGTGTTCCGCACCCGTGGCGGGCTGCTTCATGTCGCCCGGGATCCGGAGGCGGACGACCGGCTGTGCCTGTCGCTGCCGCGCGAACGGCTGACCGGGATCGAGCCGCGCCCGGCGCTGCTGCGCGCGATCACCGCAGCACTGGGCGGTGTCGCCCCGGCTGCCGTGCTGGAAGGCCGCCACGACTGGTATGTGCTGGTCGAGGATCCGGCAGAGGTCGAGGCGATCCGACCCGACGCCGCCGCCATCGCCGCCCTGCCGCCCCGGGCGGTGGCGGTCGCCAGCCTCGCCGACGGCGCCTCTCTGGCCGATGGCGCCGATTACGTCTGCCGCTTCTTCGCCCCCAAGCTCGGCGTGCCCGAAGATCCGGTCACCGGCATCGTCCATGCCGGTCTGGCGCCGCTTTTCGCCGACATGCTGGCCCGCGACCGGCTGGACGGCCTGCAACTCTCTCCCCGCCGCGGGCGGGTGACGGTGATGCCCCGCCCGGACCATGTGGTGCTGACCGGCCGGGTGGTCGAATACTCCGAAGGCCGGCTCGTCCTCAACCGTCTGGACGTGGAGCGCACCACCGCCGCCGCACTGGCCGTCGGCCGCCTGCCCCTCACCCTGGCCGCCGGCGCGGGGCTGCGGGCGCGGGGGTGAGCGCGACGCCCGCTCAGATGAGGGGAATGCGCCTGTTTGCCGCTTACGATATATTCTCCAGAGAAAATCATCTGAAAATCACTGTCGGCTACATGCGCTGGTGCGGTGAATGCGCCGGGCCGCCGACAGATCGAATGCCGCGCCTCCTTGGTCACTGGCGCTTGTTAATTTGTAGCTCGCAAGCTACTATATGATGTGGAGAAACATGCTCGAGATACAGCAGACCGGCATCTTCCGCGCATGGATGATGTCTTTGCGTGACTCTCGCGCCAAGCAACGGATCGCCGTCCGCATCCAACGCTTGCGGTCCGGAAATCCTGGCGACGTCAAATCGGTGGGTGGAGGCGTTTCGGAGCTGCGCATTGATGAGGGGCCAGGGTATAGAGTTTACTTCACCCAACGCGGCACTGTTCTTATTGTTCTTCTATGCGGGGGCACGAAAAGCCGTCAAAATGCTGACATTGAGCAAGCAAAGAGACTTGCGGCGGAAATGGAGAGATGACAATGGCGCTGGAGACCACGGCCTTTGATCCAGCAGAATATCTGGACGATGACGAGGCTATGGCCGGCTATCTGTCCGATGCCTTCGAAACAGGGGACCCTGCGTTTATCTCCGACGCGTTGGGCGTCGTGGCACGCGCTAAAGGAATGAGACAGATTGCCGAAGATGCAGGGCTCTCCCGCGAAAGCCTCTATCGAGCCTTGAGCGACAAGGGAAATCCCGAATTCGGAACTATACTGAAAGTTCTGGCTGCCCTTGGTCTTCGTCTTTCTGTAGAACCGCTGTCTCACCCCGGGGAATAAAAACGGGCCCGCCCGATCTTCGGGCAGGCCCCATCCTCATATCGCCGGCAACCGCGCCGTCAGAGCGAGCGTGCGATCAGCAGCTTCATGATCTCGTTGGCGCCGCCATAGATCTTCTGGATCCGGGCGTCGGTATACATGCGGGCGATTTCGGTTTCTTCGATATAGCCATAGCCGCCGAACATCTGCAGGCAGGCGTCGACGGTCTGGACCTGGCGTTCGCTGCACCACCACTTGGCCATCGAGGCAGTGACGTTGTCGAGCCGGTTCTCGGCCAGTTTGACCAGGCAGTCGTCGACGAAGACGCGCGCGATATGGGCTTCGGTCGCAAGCTCGGCCAGGCGGAAGGAAATGGTCTGGAAGTCGAACAGGGTCTTGCCGAAGGCCTTGCGCTCGTGAACATAGGCGCGGGTGATCTCGACCGCATGCTCCATCGCCGCAACCGCGCCGACCGCCAGGATCAGGCGTTCGCGGGGCAACTGCTCCATCATCTGATAGAAGCCGCGGCCCTCGATGCCGCCCAGCAGGTTGTCGACGGGCGCGCGGGCGCCGTCGAAGAACAGCTCGGCGGTATCGGCCGCATGCAGGCCGATCTTTTCCAGCGGCCGGCCGGGCTGGAAACCGGGCGCGCCCTTCTCCACACCGATCAGCGAGATGCCCTTGGCTCCCGGCGTGCCGTCGATGCGCACCGCCACCAGCACCAGATCGGCGGCGATGCCGTTGGTGATGAAGGTCTTCTGGCCGTCGATGACATAGTCGTCGCCGTCGCGCCGGCCGCGGGTGGTCAGCGCCTGAAGGTCGGACCCGCCGCCCGGCTCGGTCATCGCGATCGCGCCGATCCATTCGCCCGAGCAGAGTTTGGGCAGCCAGCGCCGCTTCTGATCCTCGGTGCCATAGGTCAGCACGTAATGGGTCACAATGCCCGAATGCACGCTGTAGCCGTTGGCGAGATCGGAGCAGTGCCGGTTGATGGTATCGAGCAGCACCATCTCCTGATAGACATCGCCGCCGCTGCCGCCCCATTCCTCGGGGATCGCCGCACCCAGCGCGCCCATCTCGCCCAGCGCCGTCCAGGCCGAGCGGTCGATCATGCGCTGCCGGCGCCAGCGCGCGGCATGGGGCTTCAGTTCGGCATCCAGAAAGCGGCCGAACTGGTCGCGAAGGCTTTCAAGCTCCGGCGTCATCCAGGAAGAGGTCGTCCGGGGGGCAGAAGCGGTCATGGGGATGTCTCCGTCGGATCGTGTGCGGCAAGCGGGCCCGGCGGTCACGCCGCGGGCCCGCCGCCGCCGACAGGTATCAGAGCAGGATGCCGCCGCCGCAGACCAGAACCTGGCCGCTGACGTAGTTGCTCTCGGGCGCGCAGAACAGATAGACCGCATCCGCCGCCTCGTCCGGCGTGCCGGCGCGGCCGAGCGGGATCAGCTGGGCCATGGTGTCGAGCAGCTGATGCTGCACGCCGACCTTGATCTCGCGGCCATCGACATCGATGGTCGCCTGTTCCTTTTCGATCGCCTGGGTCAGACGGGTGGCGATCAGGCCGAAGGCGACGCAGTTCACATTCACCTTGTAGCGGCCCCATTCCTTGCACAGCGTGCGGGTCATGCCGACCAGCGCCGCCTTGGCCGAGGAATAGCTGACCTGGCCGGCATTGCCGTAGAGACCGGCGATCGACGAGATGTTGACCACCTTGCGGAAGACCTCGCGCCCCTCCTGCGCCTCGCGCTTGGAGAAGATGCGGATCGGCTCGGCGGCGGCCCGCAGGATGCGGAACGGCGCCGTCAGATGGACGTCGATCATCGCCTGGAACTGCTCGTCGGTCATCTTCTGGATGGTCGAGTCCCAGGTATAGCCGGCATTGTTGACGATGATGTCGAGCCCGCCGAAGCCCTCGACCGCGGTGTTCACGAAGCGGGTGCCGAAATCCTCGGCCGCCACATTGCCGGCGCAGATCAGGGCTTCGCCGCCCATCGCGCGGATCTCGGCAGCCACCGCCTCGGCCGGCGCCTCGTCGAGGTCGTTGATCACGACCTTCGCCCCCTCGCTCGCCAGCTTGAGGGCGATGGAGCGGCCGATGCCGCGGCCGGATCCGGAAACCAGCGCGACCTTGCCGTCGAGCTTGCCCATCTTGACGTCACTCCCGATATTTTCTGAGGTTTTTTGAAAAGGGCAGACAGGCCCGGGCCGGATCAGCCGGCGGCGATCAGCGCTTCGCCCTGCACCTTCACCTGGCCGTTCTGGTCGCGGACGGTCACGTCCAGCCGGCGGTCGCCGGCCTCGGTGACGCCGGTCTCCACCGCTTCGACCGTCAGGCGGTCGTGGACCTGGGTGATGGCGGTGAAACGCACGCCATAGGACTTAAGACGCGAGAGCGGCACGGCCCCGGTCACGGCTCGGGCGGCGAGCCCCATGACCAGCATGCCGTGGGCGAAGACGTCGGGGAAACCGGCGGCCTTCGCAAAGTCGATATCGATATGGATCGGGTTATGGTCACCCGAGGCGCCGCCATAAAGCGCCAGCTGCGTGCGGGTGATCGGCGGCATCTCGGCCACCACCCGAATCGGTTCACCGCTCATGCCGCACCTCCGGCCACGGGATTGCGGATCACGGTCACCTGCCGCACATCGGCGACATGGGCACCGTCCGACACCCGCTCGACCCGGATCTCCTCGACCAGGAATTCGAGCGCGCCGCCCTTGCGGTCGAAGATGTCGGCGATCCGGCCGATGAAGCGGATCTCGTCGCCCGCCACCACCGGCTCGTGATAGGTGAAGCTCTGCTCGCCATGCAGCACGGTGCCGAGATCGACCCCCAGCTCGTCGAGCAGGGCATAGGGCTCGGGCGCATCCAGCATGCGCAGGCAGAACAGATAGGTGGGCGGGATGGGACAGTCGCGATAGCCGGCGGCCTGCGCCGCGGCCGTATCGTGGTGGATCGGGCTGGTCTCGCCGATCGCATTCAGAAAGAACCGCAGACGGCCGCGTTCGACCGTCGCGGTAACGGGCGGGAGAACCCGCCCGATCGCCGCTCTATCGAGCATGGATGATCATCCTCTCCTGCTCGATGCCGGTCAGGCGCGGTCGTAAAGCGAGATGACGCAGGCGCCGCCCAGACCCAGATTGTGCTGAAGCGCGATCTTCGCGCCCTCCACCTGGCGCGGACCGGCCTGGCCGCGCAGCTGCCAGACCAGTTCGGCGCACTGGGCAAGGCCGGTCGCGCCCAGCGGATGCCCCTTGGAGATCAGCCCGCCCGAGGGGTTGGTGACGACGCGGCCGCCATAGGTGTTGTCGCCGTCCATGATGAACTTCTCGGCCGTGCCCTCGGGCGTCAGCCGGAGCGCTTCGTACGAGATCAGCTCGTTGGCGGTGAAGCAGTCATGCATCTCCACCACGCTCACATCCATCGGGTCGACGCCGGTCTGCTCGTAGACCGCATCGGCCGCGGCGCGGGCCATGTCGTAGCCCACCGCCTTCATCATGCTCTTCTCGCCGAAGCTGGACGGGAAGTCGGTGGTCATCACCTGGGCGCGCAGGCGGATGGCGTCGGTCAGCCCGTGCTTGCGGGCGAAGGCTTCGGAGACGACCACCGCCGCCGCGGCACCGCAGGTCGGCGGGCAGCACTGCAGGCGGGTGAGCGGCCCGTACATGTGCTTGGAAGCCAGCACCTCTTCCACCGAGGTCGGCGTGCGGAAGATCGCCCGCTCGTTATGCTCGGCATGGCGGCGCGCCTTCACCGAGATCATCGCGAAAGCCGCGTCGCTCGCGCCGTATTTCTGCTGGTATTCCTTGCCGGCGCCGCCGAACAGGCGGATGGCCATCGGCGCCTCGGCGGCGGGGTCGAATTCCTTGGCGACCTCGATGAACTTCGCCATCGGGCTCGGCCGGTCCTGATAGACGTCGGCGAGCGCACCCGGAACCATCTGCTCGAAGCCAAGCGCCAGCACGCAATCCGCCGCCCCCGAGGCCACGGCCTGCCGCGCCAGGAACAGCGCCGACGAGCCGGTCGAGCAGTTGTTGTTGACGTTCACCACCGGGATGCCGGACATGCCGACCTCGTAGAGCGCCGCCTGACCGCAGGTGCTGTCGCCATAGACATAACCGACATAGGCCTGCTGGATCTGGTCGTAGCCGATGCCGGCATCGGCCAGGGCCTGACGGGCGGCTTCGGCCCCCATATCGCTATAGGGCGCGCTGGTGCCCGGCTTCACGAACGGGATCATGCCGACGCCCGCGATCCTCACGCTCTCGACCATAATGAGCTTTCCTCGCCTGTTGGGGGGGGAACGACTGCCCTCAAGGCTCGCCGTCCTTGGGATGACCGGGTCCTTGGGATGACTGGCCCCTTGGGTGATCGGGCCCTTGACCGGACTTGTGGACAGGCCCGGCGGCCGGTCGCCGCGACGGGCATGGACATTTTCTTTTACCCATGGGTAAGATACCGAATACGAAGTCGGGCCGTCAATCGTCCGGATTGTGATGCGCGGCCGTTCCGATCCGGGGCCGGTCGTGCGATCATCCCCCCGGATCTGCCCACCGGCCCGCTCCGGCGGTTTCCGGAGGGCGGCGACCCCAGGCCCGTGCAGCAGAGAGATCAGACCCCCCGTGCAGATCGAGATTCCCGCCTCCCCCTGGAAGCCCGCCGCCGAACGCCAGCGCGACCGCGATGCCAAGCGTGATGCGGTGCTGCGCACGGCGGCGCGGCTGTTCGTCGAGAACGGCTTCCACCGGACCAAGATGGCGGACGTGGCCGAGCAGCTGCACATCACCAAGCCTGCGCTCTACCACTATTTCCGTAACAAGGAAGACATCCTCTACGCCTGCTATCAGCTGGGCGGAGAGCTGATCGAAGCCGAGCTTGCCGGTGTCGATGATGCGGGCAAGCGCGGGCTGGACCGGGCGGTCGCCTTCCTCAGGGCCTATACGCTGAACATGACCGCCGATTTCGGCATGTGTCTGGTCAGCGTCGACGATCGCGACCTGGCGCCCGACAGCCGGCGCAAGGTCCGCGACTGGAAGCGGTCGATCGATACCAGGCTGCGCGGCTATATCGCCCAGGGCGTCGCCGACGG
This sequence comes from Tistrella mobilis, assembly GCF_039634785.1. Lineage (NCBI taxonomy): Bacteria > Pseudomonadati > Pseudomonadota > Alphaproteobacteria > Geminicoccales > Geminicoccaceae > Tistrella > Tistrella mobilis. The sequence goes on from NZ_JBBIAB010000015.1 coordinate 58,316, forward strand.
CTCGATCCGCGAGGTCGATATCCGCATCGCCGCCTTCCTGCTGGCCGGTGCGGTCAACTGGGTCGGCCAGTGGTTCCGCGAAGGCGGCCCGCGCACGGCCGAAGAGATCGCCGACGTCATGGCAGACATGGCGCGGCACGCGCTGGCACGCTAGGGCCCGGGCGGCGGCCCGCCGCCCTGCCCTCTTCCCCCGTGCCGGCGTTCCTGCCCGATCCGCCCGATAAAGAAGTGCGGACGGCATACCGGAGGCAACGCTCAAACCCACTGGGAGGATATATGGGCATCACATCAGGGCTCCGACGGACGATCGCCATTGCCCGCGATCGGACCTCGACGATCTGCGCCGGCCGCACCCGCAGCTGGGGCGAAACCGCCGACCGCGTCGCCCGCATCGCCGGCGCCTTCCGGGCGCTGGGGGTGGAGGATGGCGACCGCGTCGCGCTGCTGACGCTGAACTCCGACCGCTATATCGAATTCTACCTCGCCACCCCCTGGGCGGGCGCGGTGATCGTGCCGCTGAACATCCGCTGGAGCCGCGCCGAGAATGCCGACGCGATCGAGGATTGCGGCGCCAGCCTGCTGATCGTCGACGACGCCTTCGCCGAGATGGGCCGGGCGATCGCGGCGGCCTCGGGCTCGCAATTCGCCCTGATCTATGCCGGCGACGGCCCGGCGCCCGAAGACATGCCCCATATCGAGGATCTGATCCGGAACCATGATCCGATCCCCGATGCCGAACGCAGCGGCGACGATCTGTTCGGCATCTTCTATACCGGCGGCACCACCGGCCGCTCCAAAGGGGTGATGCTGTCGCACGAGAACATCATCTCCAACAGCCTGCATTCCCTGGCCGAAGGCCTGTTTCCCGACGGCACGGTCTATCTGCACAGCGCGCCAATGTTCCATCTGGCCGACGGGGCTGCGACCTTCTCCCTACTGATGAAGGGGGAACCGCATGTGATCATCCCCTCCTTCACGCCCGAAGGCGTGATGAAGGCGATCCAGGAGCACAAGGTGACCTCGGCCCTGCTGGTGCCGACCATGATCCAGATGCTGGTCGACCACCCGGCGATCGGCAATTACGACCTCTCCTCGATGAAGCGGATCATCTATGGCGCCGCCCCGATCACCGAGGCCGTGCTCGACCGCGCCACGGCGAAGCTGCCCGGGGTCGAGTTCATGCAGGCCTATGGCATGACCGAGCTTTCCCCCGTCGCCACCCTGCTCCACCCGCAGGAACATGTGGGCGAAAGCCGGGCCAAAGGCCGCCACCGCTCGGCCGGCCGGGCGGTGATCGGCTGCGAGGTGCGCATCGTCGATGCCGACGACCGGCCGGTGCCGGTGGGCGAGGTCGGCGAGGTGGTCGTGCGCGGCCGCAATGTGATGATGGGCTATTGGGAACGCCCGGAAGAAACCGCCAAGGCGATCGTCGACGGCTGGATGCACACCGGCGACGGCGCGCGCATGGACGAGGACGGCTTCATCTACATCGTCGACCGGGTGAAGGACATGATCATCTCCGGCGGCGAGAACGTCTATTCTCTGGAGGTCGAAAACGTCGTCGCCCGCCATCCGGACGTCGCCCAATGCGCGGTGATCGGCATCCCCGACGAGCATTGGGGCGAAATCGTCCATGCCGTAGTGGTGCCGAAATCTGACGCCCGCCCCACGGCCGAAGAGATCATCGCCTTCTGCAAGCAGCACATCGCCGGCTATAAATGCCCGCGCAGCGTCGAAATCCGCGACGAACCGCTGCCCATGTCCGGCGCCGGCAAGATCCTGAAGCGGGATCTGCGCAAGCCCTATTGGGAAGGGCGGGACCGGCGGGTGAACTGAGGTCGATCACATCACTTGTGCCTCCCGCCGCCGGAGATCATATACCTGGTCAGCCAGCGGCGGGAGGACAGGATGGTGTCGCGTTCAGATAAGGACCGCATGACGTTCAGGGATTACCTGCTGAGCGGCCCGAAGACGGACAGCTTCGACCTGCACCGTGACCGGGATACCGGCCGGGACATATCTCTGGCCGATGACGACCCGGCACCGGCATCACCCGCCCCTCTCACTTCCTGACCGGCCCGCCCGTCGCAGGGTCGGTGGCGATATAGGGCAGGCCCTGGTCCTTCCAGGCGTTCATGCCGCCGGCCATATGGGCGATGCGGTCGAAGCCCGCGGCGGCACAGCGTTCGGCCATGCGGGTGGAGCGCATGCCCGATCCGCAATGCAGCACGATGCGGCGGCTGTCCTGGGGTGGCAGGAAGCGCGGGTCGAAAAACGCCATGGGCATCAGCAGGGCGCCCTCGATATGTTCCACCGCATATTCCTGCGGGGTGCGGACGTCGATCAGCACGATCTCCCCCGTCGCCAGGGCGGCGCGGGTTTCTTCAGGGGTGTAGGCATCGAATTCGGTGATGCCCAGAATCTCGCGGATCGGCATGGGACCGGACCTTTCCTGGCTGCGATTGGCTGCCCCTGATCATCTTCAGATCCGCCGTCCTGTCCTTGCGGAATCTCAAAGCGCGCGCCGGCCTTCCCCGCCAGGATCGGCCATGTCCCGATCCCGCCTGGCCCGAGGGAGGTTCGTCATGCCCGTCACCACCGATGCCGCGATTCGGGCGGCGCTGGACGAAGCCTGGCGGGCGGCGGCCATCGCCGAGGCGGTGATTGCGCGTTTCGGGCCGGTCATGCCCTTCCGCAACCTGCTGATGTCGGATTATCTGCATGCCGCCACCCTGATCCGCCTGCTCGTCGCCCGCGGCATGTCTGCCCCGGCGCGCCCGGTTGCCGCCCCGCCGGCCCTGCCCGCGGATCTGCGGGCCGCCTGCCGGATGGCGGCCGACAACGCCGTGGCGGCGATCGGCGGCTATGAAAGCCGGCTGCTGCCGGCGGTGCAGGGCGATGCCGAGGCCGGGCCCGTGCTGATGCGCCTCCATGATGCGCTACGCCATGTTCAGCTGCCGGCCCTGCTTCACTGGGCGGAAATGCATGGCTGCCCTGCCCCGGCCGCCGCATCCTGACAGGGAATTCATTTTTGCCATGCTGCATTGCGGCATAGACTCGACCCGTCGATGAGATCGTCGAGCCTCCGCTCCGAACGGCTGCCCCATTTTCGTGGCGCAGCCGGAGACCCGGCGACGCCACGCAAAGGAAGTCGCTCATGTCATCGAAATCCGTCGGATCCGCCACCCCCAGCGCCGTCCCCGCCTTCTGGCCGCTCGCCATGGCGAACGACATGCTGCAGCAGGGGCTGGAGCTGTATGCGCGCAATGCGAAATTCGTCGAGGAAGAGATCCGCATCCACGATGATCTGCGGCCCAAACTCGCCACGCCCAGCCGGCTGCGTCTCGACCTGCGGACCATGGCTCTGCGCGAATATGGCCAGCAGGGTAAGGGCATCCCCACGCTGGTGAACGCCCCCTATGCCGGCCATACCGCGATGATCGCGGATTATCACCAGGGCCAGAGCCTGGTTGAAACCCTGCTCGCCAACGGCATCGATCATGTCGCGCTGACCGACTGGAAAAGCGCCACCGCCGATATGAAGGATCTGGAGATCGACGACTATCTGGCCCAGCTGGTGGTCGCGATCGACGATCTGGGCGGCCGGGTCAATCTGGTCGGCCTCTGCCAGGGCGGCTGGACCTCGGCGATGATCGCCGCCCGCTTCCCCGAGAAGGTGAATTCACTGGTGCTGGCCGGGGCGCCGATCGATACCGATGCCGGCGACGGGCCGATCAAACGCATGGCCCATGCCTCGCCGATGGCCTTTTACGAGGATCTGGTGAAGCTGGGCGGCGGGCTGATGCGCGGCAAGTTCATGCTGCAGGGCTGGAAAAACATGCATCCCGAGCAGCATTACATCCAGTCCCATATCGACCTCTACGAGCATATCGACGACCCGGCCTATCTGGCCAAGGAAGAGGTCTTCGAAAGCTGGTACGAAAACCCGCTCGACCTGCCCGGGCGCTGGTACCTGCAGGCGATCCGACTGCTGTTCAAGGAAAACCGTCTGGCGAAGGGCGATTTCATCGCGCTCGGCCGCCGGCTGGACCTGAAGACGATCACCTGCCCGACCTATCTTCTGGCGGGTGCGGGCGACGACATCACCACGCCGGAACAGGTGCTGGACGCGGCGAAATATATCGGCACGCCCGCAGCCGATATCGTGCAGCAGACGGTGCCGGGCGGGCATATCGGCCTGTTCATGGGCGCCCGCACGCTGAAAGAATACTGGCCGGGGATTGCCCGCTGGATCGCCGGCCGGGACTGAGCTCCTGCTCAGCCGGCCCCCTTGTTCAGGCGGCAATCTCTGCAAGCGCCGCCCGGTCGCAGCGCACCAGATTATGCGACAGCGTGGTCAGCACGCCGCTGCGGCGAAACTCGGAAATCGTCCGGCTGGTCGTCTCCAGCGTCACCCCCAGGATCGCCCCCAGATCCTCGCGGCTGAACAGCCGCACCGGCTGATCGGGGGCATCCTCGCTCAGCCATAGCAGCAGCCGGGCCAGGCGCTGGCGGGCATGGCCGGTGGCAAGCTCGGTCAGGAAGTCGTCGGCAACGCTCAACGCCTCGTACCACTTCTCCATCAGCCGCTGATGCAGCCGGGGCGTTTCGGTCTGCAGGCGGGTCACCACCGAGGTCGGGATCCGGCACAACTCCACCGGCTGCAGGGCCATCGCCGCATGGGGATAGGTCGGCCGGACCAGCGCCTCGATCCCGGCCACCCCGCCCGCCCGCACCAGCCGCACGATGCGCTGGCCGCCATCGGGCTGGATATGGACCAGCTTCACCAGGCCGGCGCGCACGGTAAACACCGCCTCTGCCGGATCGTCCAGCCCGTAGAGGGCGGTGCCGGCCGGGATGCTGCGTTCCTCGATCGGCAGATGGATATGGGCGAAATCCTCCGCCTCCAGATCGGCGAAGAGCGCAAGCCGGCGGATGCCGCAGCTCTGGCACGCGGCAAGCCCCTTCCAGGCGGCGGCAATCCGGTTTGGCTGCACGGGCGTGACCTCTCGTGAGGGGCGGGACCTCTCGGGATGCGCGGGCCGCCGGTCAGTCCCCGGCGGCATCCCCGTCAGCTTCGCCCGGATCGCGCGGCGTGAAAAGCCCTGCGCCGCCGGCGGTGAAGCGGGCCACGATCAGGAATTCGACATTGCCGTCCGGGCCCTTGATCGGGCTCTGGGTCACGCCGGCCACCTCGACCCCGGGCAGGCTTGCGAACCAGCCGGAAATCGTCTCCACCACCTCGGCATGCAGCTCGGGCTCGCGCACGATGCCACCCTTGCCCACCCGGCCCTTGCCGACCTCGAATTGCGGCTTGATCAGCGCCACCGCCAGCCCCCCGGGCTTCAGCCGCGAAAGGGCGGCCGGCAGAACCGTGCGCAGGCCGATGAAGCTTGCATCGCAGACCACCCAGTCGACCGGCTCGGGCACATGCTCTTCGGTCAGATAGCGGGCGTTCAGCTTCTCCATCACCACCACGCGCTCGTCCTGGCGCAGCTTCCAGGCCAGCTGGCCATGGCCCACATCGACCGCATAAACCCTTGCGGCGCCACGGGTCAGCAGCACGTCGGTAAAGCCGCCGGTCGATGCGCCGACATCGATCGCGACCGCAGCCGTCGGGTCCAGGCCGAACTGGTCGATCGCGCCCTGAAGCTTCAGCCCCCCGCGCGACACCCAGGGGTGGTCGGCCCCCTTCACCAGCAGGGCCGCCCCGGGCTTCACTTTCGTGCCGGGCTTGGTTTCCTTGCGATCGTCGACGAAGACATGCCCCGCCATGATCAGCGCCTGGGCGCGGCTGCGCGTCTCCACCAGCCCCCGGTCGACGAGGGCCTGGTCCAGACGGGTGGTTGCGGTGGCCATGGGGCAGCGGTCCGGATCAGGCGCGGCTGTTGGTGGTCAACACCACGTCGACATCGTTATGACCCAGCGCTTCCAGCGCCTTGGCCACGATCGCCTGCACGCCGAGGCCCGCCATCTCCACCTGATCGCGCGGGCTGGCATGGTCGATGAACAGATCCGGCAGCATCATCGGGCGCAGCTTCAGCCCGCGCTCGATCAGCGCGCCGTCGCACAGAAGCTGGGTCACCTGGCTCGCGAAGCCGCCGATGGCGTTCTCCTCGATGGTGATCAGCACCTCGTGTTCGGATGCCAGGCGGCGGACCAGATCGGCATCGATGGGTTTGGCGAAACGGGCATCGGCGACGGTGGTCGAATAGCCGCGGGCGGTGAGTTCCTCCCCCGCCTTCAGCGCATCGGCGACCCGGCTGCCCAGGGCCAGGATCGCGACCTTGGTGCCCTCGCGCAGGATGCGGCCGCGGCCGATTTCGAGCGGGGTGCCGCGCGCCGGCAGGGGCACGCCCAGCCCCTCGCCGCGCGGATAGCGCACGGCGCTCGGCCGGTCGTCGATCAGGGCGGCGGTCGCCACCATATGCATCAGCTCGGCCTCGTCGGCCGGCGCCATCACCACGAAATCGGGCAGGCAGCACAGATAGGTCAGGTCGAACGAGCCCATATGCGTGGCGCCGTCGGCACCGACCAGACCGGCGCGGTCGATGGCGAAGCGCACCGGCAGGCGTTGGATGGCGACGTCGTGCACCACCTGGTCATAGGCGCGCTGCAGAAAGGTCGAATAGATGGTGGCGAAGGGCTTCATCCCCTCGGCCGCCAGGCCGGCGGCAAAGGTCACGGCATGCTGTTCGGCGATGCCGACATCGAACACCCGGTCGGGGAAGCGCCGGCCGAAGCGGTCGAGCCCGGTACCCGTCGGCATGGCGGCGGTCACCGCCAGCACCCGCGGATCATGTTCGGCCTCTGCGATCAGCGCATCGGCGAAGACATTGGTATAGCTGGGCGCGCCGGCCGCCGGCTTGACCTGGGCGCCGGTCACCACGTCGAACTTCGCCACGCCGTGATACTTGTCCGCGGCCTTTTCGGCCGGCGGATAGCCCTTGCCCTTCTGGGTGACGATGTGGATCAGCACCGGCCCGTCCTGGTCGGCGTCGCGCACATTCAGCAGCACCGGCAGCAGGTGATCCAGATTATGGCCGTCGATCGGGCCGACATAATAGAAACCCAGCTCTTCGAACAGCGTGCCGCCGGTGACCAGGCCACGGGCGAATTCCTCGGCCCGCCGCGCCGCCTGTTCCAGCGGCTTGGGGAAGACCCGGGCCATCTGCTTGGCGATGTCGCGGAGCGAACGGTAGGACCGCGACGAGATCAGCCGCGAGAGATAGGCGCTCATCGCGCCGGTCGGCGGCGCGATCGACATGTCGTTGTCGTTCAGGATCACGATCAGCCGGTCGGGCATGGCGCCGGCATTGTTCATGGCCTCATAGGCCATGCCGGCGCTCATCGCGCCGTCGCCGATCACGGCAATCACCCGCCGCTCCTCCTCACCCTTCAGCCGGCTCGCCACCGCCATGCCCAGGCCGGCGGAGATGGAGGTGGAGCTGTGCGCGGCACCGAAGGGGTCGTATTCGCTTTCGTCGCGCTTGGTGAAGCCCGACAGCCCGTCCTTCTGGCGCAGCGTGCGGATGCGCTCGCGCCGTCCGGTCAGGATCTTGTGCGGGTAGCACTGATGGCCGACATCCCAGATCAACCGGTCGCGCGGCGTGTCGAAGACATGATGGATCGCGACGCTCAGCTCAACCACGCCGAGCCCTGCGCCCAGATGGCCACCGGTGACCGAGACCGCGGAGACGGTTTCAGCCCGCAGCTCGTCGGCCAGCTGGCGCAGCTGGTCGCGGTTGAAGCCGCGGATATCGGCCGGCACCCGAACGGTGTCGAGCAACGGGGTGGACGGGCGATCGGACACTTGCGACCTCTCCTCGCGCACGCGATGTTTTGTTGACCGACCCGGCAGACAACGACCCTGCCGCATCGGGAGCCCCGTTTCTTAGGGCTCTCGGCCTGCCCTGGCAACCCGCAACGACGGATATCGCTGCGGGCATCGGGCATTACCGGTGATATGGCATCCCGTCACCGGCAATGAAACCCGCCGATCGGCGGACCAGCGGAAATCCGGCCAATATAGCGACCGTCACGGGGCTTGCACAGCCTGCAGCCATGCGCCGGTCAACCGTGATCGTTGCAGGAAGGTTGCAGTCAGCGGTCACGCGTCACGATATGCACGGCCAGCCGGCGCAGGTCGTCGGCCCGGCCATCGAAGCCCTGCAAGGCCGCCAGGGCCATGTCCATCAGCCGGGCGGCCTCGGCACGCGCGCCGTCGATCCCCATCAGCCCGACGAAGGTCGCCTTGCCGCGGGCGGCATCCTTGCCCACCGCCTTGCCCGCGGCCGCGGCATCGCCGGTTGCGTCGATCAGGTCGTCGGCGATCTGATAGGCCAGCCCCACCGCGCGGGCATAGTCGCGCAGGCTGGTGCGGGCCTCCATGCCGGCACCGCCCAGAATGGCGCCCGCCCGGCAGCAGAATTCGATCAGCGCGCCGGTCTTCAGCCGCTGCATCCGGCCGATGGTCCCCAGATCCTGCGCTTCGCCGCGGGTTTCGGCCTCGATGTCCAGCATCTGCCCGCCGACCATGCCGCCGGCACCGCCCGCCTCGGCCAGCGCCACCACCAGATCGGCGCGGACCGTGCCGTCGGGATGGGTCTCGGGCTCACCCAGCACCTGGAAGGCCAGCGTCAGCAGCGCATCGCCAACCAGAATGGCGGTCGCCTCGTCGAAGCGGCGATGGGTGGTCGGGCGGCCGCGGCGCAGATCGTCGTCATCCATCGCCGGCAGATCGTCATGGACCAGCGAATAGGTGTGCAGGAATTCGACCGCCGCCCCGGCGCGATAGAGCCGGTCTGCCGGCACGTCGAACAGCGCCCCCGATGCCGCGATCAGGAAGGGCCGCAGCCGCTTGCCGCCGGCAAAGACCGCATAGCGCAGCGCCTCGGTCAGCCGGGGGGAGGCACCGCCGCCTTCGGGCGGCAGCAGCCGGTCCATCGCCGCATCGACGCCCGCCGCCACCTCGGTCAGCCGGGCGTTCAGCGCCCCACGTGCCGCCGCGTCGAAGACGGGCAGCGGCATCACGGTCTCGTCGCTCGCAAACGGGTCTTGGGCCACGCGATCCCGGGGGCCGGTGCTCATTCGGGATCCACCGGCTCAAGCCCGGCGGGGCGGCCGTCGCCGCCCAGCACGATGCGCTCCACCTTGGCCTTGGCCTCGGCCAGTTTGCGTTCGCAATGCCGGCGCAACAGGGCCCCGCGCTCGTAATCCTCGATCGCCTCTTCCAGCCGTGCCTCGCCGCTTTCCAGCTTGCGCACGATCTGTTCAAGCTGCTTCAGCGCATCCTCGAAGCTCAGCTCCGCGATCTCCGGCGGCAGGGTGTCGGCGGCGGCCATGGCCTCGGAACCTCCTCGGTCTGTCTGGGGCGGGCGGATCGAATGAGGGCGGAGTGTAAGCCGGCCCTGCGCCGCCGGGCAAGGCAGACCAGGATCAGACTGCAGGATCAGGGCGCCGTCATCAGCACATGAACATGGGAGGCCGTGGCATCGGCCAGCGCCCTGAGGTCGTAGCCGCCTTCCAGCGTCGAGATGATCCGGCCGCCGCAATGACGCCGGGCCACTTCGATCAGCTCCTTGGTCATCCAGGCGAAATCCTCGGTGCCGAGATCCATGCCGCCCACCGGATCGCGGTGATGGGCATCGAATCCGGCCGAGACCAGCAGCAGATCGGGCATGAATTCGTCCAGCGCCGGGATCAGCCGCTCGATGAAGGCCCGGCGGACCATGATCCCGCCCGATCCGGCGCCGAAGGGGATGTTCATGATGTTGCCGGCGACGCCGCGTTCGGAAATCCGCCCGGTGCCGGGATAGAACGGCGCCTGGTGGATCGAGCCGTAGAACAGGTCCGGGTCGTTTTCGAAGATCGCCTGGGTGCCGTTGCCGTGATGGACGTCGAAATCCACCACCGCGATCCGGTTCACCTTGTGCACGGCCCGCGCATGCAGGGCACCGACCGCGACGTTGTTGAACAGGCAGAAGCCCATCGGCCGCGCCGGCTCGGCATGATGTCCGGGCGGGCGGATGGCGCAGAAGGCACGATCGAACCGCCCGCCCATCACGGCATCCACCGCCGCCACCACGGCGCCCGCGGCGCGGCGTGCCGCCTCTCCCGATCCGGGCGAGACCACGGTATCCGGGTCCAGATGCAGGGCCTGCGCACCGGTTGCCGGAATGGCGGCGAGCACGCTTTTCACATAGGCGGCATCATGGGCGAGGGACAACGTCTCGTCCGAGGCGAGCGGCGCCTCTTCGCGCACCAGGGCCGCGAATTCAGGGGCGTCCAGCGCCTTCAGCACCGCCCGCAGGCGATCGGGCGATTCCGGGTGCCAGGATCCGGTCTCGTGATCGAGACAGGCCGGGTGGGTCAGCAACAGCACCGACATCAGGTTCAGCGTTTCCTCGCATGTCCCGCAGGGGGGCGCCCGACCGGATGAGCGGTCGGCCGGACCGGGCCCGGGGCGGGACGAACTGTCCGACGTTGGCCGCCCCTCGTCTTTCGGGCGGGGGCGGCGTCGCCGGATCGGCATCACACTTCGACAGTCGCCCTACTCTCCCGCGCAGGCGCGCCAGAGGCAAGAGCCGATCCACGCACCAGGGACAGGAGCGGGACGGGATGGGAAAGCCGTATCCGAACTGGTATACCATCAGGCGCGATTTCGATCGCACCACAACCTAAAGGCGAGCAGGATACCGTCGGACGTGATGCCCCTCAGGATCGCCCTCACCCTTGTGACCGGCGCGCTCGGCGGCGCGGTCTTTGCCTGGTTGCATCTGCCGCTGGCCTGGATGCTGGGGGCGATGAGCCTGACCGCCATGGCCGGGATCCTGGGCGCCCCGCTCGGCACCAACCGCCGGCTCAGGATCTGGACCGTCGTCGCCCTCGGCATCGTTCTGGGCGGCAGTTTCCGGCCCGACACTTTCGCCCATGCCGCAGGCTGGCCTCTGGGGCTGGCCGCCCTCACCCTTTATATCCTGCTGCTCTTCGCCCTGGGCTACGGGCTGATGATCGCCTTCGGCCGGGTCGACCGGGCGACCGCCTTCTTCGCCGCCATGCCCGGCGGCATCAACGAGATGACCCGCGTCGCCGAGGAATACCGGGCGGATATCGCGACCGTCGCCCTCACCCATGCCGTCCGGATCTATGCGGTGGTCTTCACCGTGCCGCTCTACCTCGCCTATGTCGAAGGCCATGGGGTGGCGGCGACCATAAGACCGGCCATGGCCGCCCATAGCGGCATCGTCTCGGCCTGGGCCGGTGGCGGCGCGGCCGGCCAGGCCCTGGAATATCTGGTGCTGATCGCGGGTGGCCTGGCGGGCTGGCGCCTGGCCGAACGGATCCGCCTGCCGGGCGCCAGCTTCGTGGGCGGGCTGCTGGTTTCGGGCGGCCTGCATCTGTCGGGCGCCGTCACCGTGCAGATCCCGGTCTGGGGCATCGCGCTGGCCCAGCTGGTCGCGGGCTCGATGATGGGCGCGCGCTTCGCCGGGTTGTCGCTGCATCATCTGGCGCGGGTGGTTATCCTGGCCCTGGTCTCGGCCGCGATCATGCTGGGAACTGCCGTCCTGCTTGCCCCGGTCTTCACTTCGCTGACCGGCGCACCACGCCTGGCGATGCTGCTGAGCCTGGTGCCGGGCGGCTTCACCGAAATGGGGCTGATCGCCCTGTCGCTGGGGCTGGATGCCGCCGTGGTGGCGGTTTTCCATGTGATGCGGGTGGTTTACGTCATCATGTTCGCACCGGTCTTCTTCCGCTGGCGCCACCGCACCGGTAACGTGCCGCCCGAAGCCGGATGACAGCCGGCAGTTTCATCGATATTGATAAGGGAGACCAGCGGGGCTCGCTCACAGGTTCCGTCGCCGGTCCTTTGCCGATCCAGCCCGATTCGTTGTCAGATCCTCATGCCATAATCCACGGCCGCACCCCACGGAAGCCGATCTCCCGATGAACGCGACCCCGCCCGCCGGTCGACTGCCCGGCAGAAGCACCCCCGACAGAACCGATGCCGCCGACGGCAATCGTCTGATCGCCGAGGCCCGGGCCTCGATCCGCCGGCATCTGGGCGGTACGGCGGCGTTCAGCGCCGCGGTGAACCTGCTCTACCTGACGCCGTCGCTCTACATGCTGCAGGTGTATGACCGCGTGCTGTCCAGCGGCAGCGAGGAAACGCTGATCTTCGTCAGCATCATCGCGCTGGTCGCCCTTGCCACCATGGCGGCACTCGATCGGGTGCGCGGCATCCTGATGGGCCGTGCCGGGCTCAGGGTCGATCGGGCCCTGGCGGGCCCGCTGCTTGCCCGGCTGATCCGCCAGTCCGCCCTGCCCGGCCAGCCACCGGCGGCACAGCCGCTGCGCGATCTGGAAACGGTGCGGGTCTTCCTGGCCGGCCCGGCGCCGGGTGCGGTGTTCGACCTGCCCTGGATGCCGGTCTATGTGGCGATCATGTGGGTCATCCATCCCTGGCTCGGCATGCTGGCGCTGGGCGGTGCGCTTCTGCTGATGGCGCTGGCCGTCGCCGGCGAATACAGCATGCGCAAGGCCACGACCACGGCCGGCCAGGCACAGCTGCGCGCCCATGCCGCCAGCGACGCCCTGATCCGCGAGGCGGAACCGATCGAGGCCATGGGCCTGGCCCCGGCCCTGGTTTCGCGCTGGAACGATGCGCGGGGCGAGGCCCTGGCCGGCCATGCCCGCGCGGCCGAACGCGGTGCCTTCTGGTCCGCCACCACCAAGGGCGTGCGCCTGTCGCTGCAGATCCTGGTGCTGGCGATCGGCGCTTATCTCGCCATCGAACGCCTGGTCACCCCCGGCGCCATGTTCGCGGGCTCGATCCTGATCGGCCGGGCGCTGGCCCCCATCGAGCAGATCGTCGGCATGTGGCGCCAGATGACCTCTGCCCGCGACGCCTGGGGCCGGGTCACGAAGGCGCTGGCCGCCACCCCGCCGCCGCGCCCGGGAGAGACGAAACTGCCGCGGCCCAAGGGCGCGATCACCCTCGACAAGGTCGTCTTCCGCATGCCCGGCACCGACCGCGCCGCAATCGGCGGTGTGGATCTGGATGTCCGGCCGGGAGAGACCGTCGGCATTCTGGGCCCGTCGGCCGCCGGCAAATCCACCCTTCTGCGCCTGATGATCGGGCTCTGGGTGCCGCTGTCGGGCAGTGTGCGGCTGGATGGGGCCGATGCGGCGCGCTGGCCGCGCGAAACGCTGGGCCCGGCGATCGGCTATCTGCCGCAGGATGTCGTGCTGCTGGCGGGATCGGTCCGCGACAACATCGCCCGCTTCGGCGAGGCCGACGATGCGGCGGTGATCCAGGCGGCCGAGCGTGCCGGGGCACATGACATGATCCTGGGCCTGCCCCAGGGCTACGACACCCGGGTCGGCGATGGCGGGCTCGGCCTGTCGGGCGGCCAGCGCCAGCGCATCGGCCTGGCCCGCGCACTTTACGGCGACCCCGCGATCGTGGCGCTGGACGAGCCGAATTCCAGCCTCGACAACGAGGGCGAGCAGGCGCTGGTCATCGCGCTGAAGCGCCTGCGTGCCGAGGGCCGCACCGTGCTGATCGTCGCCCATCGCACCGGCATTCTGGGCCTGGCCGACCGGCTGCTGGTGATGCGCGACGGCCGGGTGCAGATGTACGGCCCCACCGCCGAGGTCGTGAAGGCGTTGAGCGCATCCCAGGGCGGCCGCCCGCCCGCCCCCACCCATCAGGGGCACCAGACGGGACATCAGACCGGTCATGGCCCTGACACATCCCCGCGCGGAGGCACGGCATGACCGCGACGACGACCGCTCCCCGCATCGATGACGGCGCCGGCCGGCCGCTGCGCACCGGGCTGATCATCTCGGTCCTGTTCTTCGGCGTGCTGGGCGGCTGGGCCGGTTTCGCCCCGCTCGACAGCGCCGCGGTCGCCCCCGGCGTGGTGGTGGTGGAAAACAACCGCCAGGCCGTGCAGCACCGCGACGGCGGCATCGTCGCCGAACTGCCGGTGCGCGAAGGCGACCGGGTGGAAGCGGGCCAGCTGCTGCTTCGCCTGGACGACACCGAACTCGCGGCCCAGGCCTCGATCCTGTCCAAGCAGACCGACGCGCTGAAGATCCTGGAGGCCCGGCTGGTCGCCGAGCGCGACGGGCTGGACGCGATCGTCTTTCCCGCCGACATCACCGCACGGCTGGGCAAGGGCGAAGAAATCGACCAGCTGGTTCACGGCCAGGAACGGGTTTTCGCCACCCGGACCAGTTCGCGCGGCAATCAGGTCGATATCCTGCAGCAGCGCATCGTGCAGCTGGGCGCCCAGATCAAGGGCTTCGAGGCCCAGGCCGCCGCCAATGCCCGCCAGCTGGCGCTGATCCGCGACGAATTGAAGGGCACCCGCTCGCTCTATGAAAAGGGGCTGACGCCCAAGACCCGGGTGCTGGCGCTGGAACGCGCCGCCGCCTCGCTCGACGGCGAGCGGGGGGAGAACGAGGCCAATGCCGCCCGCGCCCGCCAGGCGATCGGCGAGGCCCGGCTGCAGATCGACCAGATCGAGCGCGAACGCCAGACCGAGGTGGCCGAGCAGCTGCGCCAGACCCAGGAACAGCTCTTCGACCTGACGCCGCGGCTGGAAGCCGTCCGCGCCCAGCTGGGCCGGACCGAGATCCGCGCCCCGGCCTCTGGCTCGGTGGTGGGCCTGACGGCCTTCACGGTGGGCGGCGTGATCCGCCCGGGGGAGACGGTGATGGAGATCGTGCCCAGCGACACGCCGCTGGTGGTGCGGGCCCAGCTCCGCCCCGACCAGATCGACGATGTCCATCGGGGCATGGTCGCCGAGGTGCGGCTGACCGCCTATCCCTATCGCACCACGCCGATCCTGAACGGCAATGTCGCGCAGATCTCGGCCGACCGCTTCACCGACGAGCGCACCGGCGTCGCCTACTACGACATGCGCATCGAGGTGCCGACCACCGAGCTGCACCGCCTGCCCGATGCCGGCCTGACCCCGGGCATGCCGGCCGAGGTGATGGTGCCGCTGCGCGAGCGCACGGCGCTGGACTATCTGGTGGAGCCGCTGTTGCGCAGCATCGAAGGCACGGCGCGGGAGGACTGATCCCCCCGCGCCGCGTGGCCTGCGCCCCGCGGCCCGTGACGATCGTCAGAGCCTGAACCAGGCCGCCGCCAGCGCGGCCAGAAGCGACACCGCCGTCGCCGGCGCCAGCAGCCGGGCCATCACCCTGCCGCCGGCGGTGGCGGCCAGCCCGTATTTGACCCCGGTATTGACCAGGGCGGCGGCGGCGATGGCGGCCGCGGCGACATCCAGCCGGGCGGCTTCGGCCAGGCTGCGTTCGGCCATGGAAACGGTGATCGCATCCACATCCGCCAGGCCCGACAATGCGCCCACCGCGACCAGCGCCTCGGGTGCCAGATAGCGTTCGGCCAGGGCGGAGGCGAACATGATCACCGCCATCAGCCCCGCAAAGCGGATCGCCGGGCCCAGGCTGAACGGGTTGGCGACCGCGGCCGACACCCGGGCCGCCCCATTGCCCGCCCCCCCATCGCTCGCCGCACCGTCGCTCGCCACCCCATCGCCTGCCATCCCGTCGCCAACCGGTGCTGCAGCCGTGGCGGCCGCGCCCGTCGGCCGCAGCAGCAGCCACGCCGCCCCGGCCATGGCCGGCAGGATCAGCGCCAGCAGCACCGGCCAGAGCAACACCAGCAGCGACGGATTGACCGCCACCAGCAGCACCGCGATGCGCCCGGCCATCACCGACCAGCCGATCAGGATGCCACCGGCCGCGGGGCGCACGGCGTTGCCGTCAACGGCCGCGGCATGGCGGGCCAGCGACAGCGTCACCGCGGTGGACGACACGAGCGCGCCTGCAACGGCGGTCATCAGCGTGCCGGTGCGGGCGCCGAAACGGCGCACCGCCACATAGCCCACCAGCCCGAGTGCGGTGATCAGGATCACCAGCAGCCACAGCCGATAGGGGTTGAGCGCGTCGAACGGGTCGAGCGTGCGGTCGGGCAGCAGCGGCAGCACGATGAAGCTTGCGATCAGCAGCTTCATCATGCCCAGCAGATCGGCCTTGTCGAAGCCCTTCACCACCCGGCGGAGGGGCTTCTTGAAGGCCAGCGCCGCCGCACAGGCCACCGCCAGCGGCACCGCCATGTCACGATGCCCCAGCACCGCCAGTGCCGCGAGAGCCGTGGTCGCGACGGCGGCGAGTTCGGTGGTCGCCCCCGATTTGCGCGGGTCGAGCGAGACCTCCACCACATAGGACGCCACCACCACGCCCGAGACCGCCAGCAGCACCGCCACCAGCGGCCAGGGGCTGTCGATCGCGCGGGTCATCAGCGCGCCGACGGCACCGGCCAGCGCCGCGATGATGAAACTCCTGAGGCCGAGCGCGCCCTGGAGATGTTCGTCGGCCTTGTGCTTCTCGCGCTCGAAGCCGATCAGCGCGCCGATGGCAAGCGCGCTCGCCACGTCGAGATAGGGCGTCGGCCAGGCAAGTTCCGGCATGGAAGCGGCCGCCGGGTCAGGACGGGTCGCCGAAGAAGGCGCGGATCAGCGGCGGCACCGTCGGCTCGCTGACATCCACGCCGTCGCCCAGCCCCTTGATGATCGCCTCGAAGGCGGCGACCCGGGCCATGTCCTTGTCGTTGGCGTCGATGCGCTGCCAGGGCGCGCGCGGCAGCGATGTCCGCTCCACCATCTCGCCATAGGCGATCTCGTAATCGCGCCAGCGGGCGCGGTTGCGCAGATCGTCTTCGGTCAGCTTCCAGCGCTTTTCGGGGTTGTCGTAGCGCGATTGCAGCCGGTCGAGCTGGGTTTCGGGCGTGATGTCGAGCAGCAGCTTGACGATGTGGATGCCCTCGTCCAGCAGCGTGGTCTCGAAGGCGCGGATTTCGTCATAGGCCCGGGTCCATTCGGATTCGGTGGCGAAGCCCTCGATCCGTTCCACCAGCACCCGGCCGTACCACGACCGGTCGAAGATCGCCATGCGGCCGCTTTCCGGCACCCGCGTCCAGAAGCGCTGCATCCAGTGCTGGCGCTTCTCGCCCTGGGTGGGCGCGCCGATCGAATGCACCCGCAGATGCCGTGGGTCCAGGCACCAGCCGATCCGGCGGATCAGCCCGCCCTTGCCGGCGGCATCCCAGCCCTCCAGCACCACGATGCCGCGATGGCCGTGGATGACATATGCATGCTGCAGCATGACAAGCTGATCCTGCAGCCGCTTCAGCGCCGCCTCGGGCCCCTCACCCTTTTCCAGCTCCGGCTCGGCAATCTGCGCCTCGTCGCGCCAGTCCGCCGCATCGGCCTTGGCCTTGCGCTCGGCCTCTTCGGCCTTCTTCTGCTTCTTGTCCTTCTTGCCCATGGGCAGCAATCCTCGCGCGCGGGGGGTGGGCCGGCGCACCGGTGCAGGTCCGATCCGGTGACGTCGATCCGATGTAATCTCATTGAAACGCCGGCCGGCCGGGCGATCAATCCGGACCTTCACGTTTTTGTGTCGTGGCGACCGACCGCCGCCGACATATCATGGGCGCCGCCTGCCGCCAGACGGATCCTTCCGATGCCCGACCGTAACAGCCCTGCCCGGCGCCCCCTCCCTGCCCTGCGACCACTTGCCCTCCTCGCCGCCGGGGCCGTGTTCTTCGCCGCCGGTGCCGGGCTCGGCCGCTGGGCGCCCGAGCTGCTGCCCGCCCTGCCGCAGGCGACCGCCGAAAACCCGCCGGATACCTACCGCGTGATGCCGGGCACCATCACCCGCAGCGTGGCGGCGCTGGGGCTGATCGAACCGCGGGTCTTCGTCGATGTCGGCAGCCAGGTCTCGGGGCAGCTGCGCCGGGTGGATGTGGCGATCGGCGACCGGGTGGCGAAAGGGGACCAGCTGGCCGAAATCGACCCCAGGATCTATGAAACCCGGGTGACCGGCGACGAAGCGAAGCTGCGCAATCTGAAGGCCCAGGCCGATCAGGCGCGGGCGGAACGCGATCTGGCCCGGCTGCGCGATGCCCGCATCCGGCGGCTGGTGGCGGCCAATGCCGCCAGCCGCGAGGATGCCGATACCAGTGCCGCCAATCTGCGCATCGCCGAGGCGCGGGTCGAGGCGATCGAGGCCCAGATCGGCGAGGCGCAGTCCACCCTCGACGGCGATCGCACCAACCTCTCTTACACCCGCATCCTGGCGCCGATCGACGGCACCGTCGTCTCCCAGACCTCGGTGGTCGGCCAGACGCTGAACGCCAGCCAGACCTCGCCGATCATCCTGCGGCTGGCGGATCTGGCGACCATGACGGTGCGTGCCCAGGTGGCGGAGGCCGATGTCGTGCGCCTGAGGCCCGGCCAGACCGCGCGGTTTTCGACCCTGGGCCAGCCCGAACGCCTGTGGGAAAGCCGGATCCGCCAGATTCTGCCCAC
This sequence comes from Tistrella mobilis, assembly GCF_039634785.1. Taxonomy (NCBI): domain Bacteria; kingdom Pseudomonadati; phylum Pseudomonadota; class Alphaproteobacteria; order Geminicoccales; family Geminicoccaceae; genus Tistrella; species Tistrella mobilis. The sequence continues at coordinate 76,720 of NZ_JBBIAB010000015.1, forward strand.
CCCGCAGACCATCAACGACGTGGTGCTCTACGACGTGCTGATCGATATCGACAACAGCGACGGCGCGTTGATGACCAGCATGACGGCCCAGGTCTCCTTCGTGTTCGACGAGGCGACGAACCTGCCGGTGGTCCCGCTGCAGGCGGTGGCCGCCACGCCGGATGGCGGGCACGAGGTTCGCATCCTCACCGCCGGTGGGGGCGTGGAACGACGCCGGGTCACGCTCGGCCTCGCCGATCGCCGCCGCGCCGCGGTCACCGCCGGCCTTGCGGTGGGCGAGACCGTCATCCTGCCGGAAGAGGATCATGCCGGGGCACGCGGGGCATGAGTGCAGAGACGGCTTCCCCGACCCTGGCCCCGATCCTGGCCCCGATCCCGTCCCGGCCCCTGATCACCTTCGACCGGGTGTCGCGCCGTTTCGGCGGCGCCCAGGGCGTGACCGCGCTGGATGATGTCAGCCTCTCGATCCACCGGGGCGAGATGGTCGCGATCGTCGGTGCCTCGGGGTCGGGCAAAAGCACGCTCATGAACATTCTGGGCTGTCTGGACCGGCCAAGCGGCGGCCGGCTGCTGATCGACGGCCAGGACGTCTCGGCGCTGGATACCGATGCGCTGGCGGACCTGCGCAACCGCCGCTTCGGCTTCGTGTTTCAGCGCTACAATCTGCTGCACGGCCTGTCTGCCGCCGAGAATGTCGAGATGCCGGCCATCTATGCCGGCCGCCCGGCCGAGGAACGCCGCCGGGCGGCGCACCGGCTGCTCGGGCAGCTGGGGCTTCAGGATCGCGCCGGCCACAGGCCGTCGGAACTGTCGGGCGGGCAGCAGCAACGGGTCTCCATCGCCCGTGCCCTGGTCAATGATGCCGACATCATTCTGGCCGACGAGCCCACCGGCGCGCTGGACGAGGCCGCGGGCGCCGAGGTGCTGGCCCTGCTCGACGATCTTCATGGCGAAGGGCGGACCATTATCATCGTCACCCATGATCCGACCGTGGCGGCGCATGCCGGGCGGCGGATCCGGATCCGCGACGGCCGGGTGGTCGCCGACGAGGGCGACGGCCGACGGGGCAGCCCCGCCACCGCCGAGGCGGCCCCCTGTCGCCCGGGCCGGTCGGGGCCGGTCCGTCTGCTGGGCGATGTGGCGAGCGCCGGGCGGATGGCCTTCCGCTCGCTTGCCATCAACCCGCTCAGAACCCTGCTCACCCTGCTGGGTGTGGTCATCGGCGTGGCCTCGGTCATCGCCATGCTGGCGATCGGCGATGGCGGACGCGAGGCCACTCTGCGGCGCATTGCCGAGATGGGCACCAATCTGATCACCGTGCGCGCCGGCGCCCCCGGCATCCGCTCGCTTGCCGATCTCACCTCGCTCACCATCGGCGATATCGAGGCCCTGTCGGAGATCCGCGGCCTGGCGGCGATTTCTCCCGAGCGCAATCTCAGAACCACGCTCAGGGTCGGCAACCGCGACTATACGACCATGGCCCAGGGGGTCTGGCCCGATCTTCTGGTGGCCAGAAGCCGGCAGCTCGCCGCGGGCAGCTTCTTCACCCGCGACGACATCCGAAGTTATGCCGCGGTGATGGTGCTGGGCCAGTCTGTCGCCGACATCCTGTTTCCCGGTCAGGACCCGATCGGGCGTCAGGTGCTGGCCGGGCGGGTGCCGTTCGAGGTGATCGGCGTGCTGGCCCCGCGCGGGGTATCGGGCGGGGGGACCGATCAGGACGATGTCGTGCTGATCCCGCTGTCTTCGGGCTTCATGCGGCTTCTGGGGCGCAGCCATGTCAGCTCGGTCACCCTGAAGGTGGCCAACGCCGGGGATATGGAGCGGGTGGCCGACGAGATCGACCGGATCCTGTTCGACCGGCACCACATCCGGAACTACCAGATCCGCAGCAGCACCGCGGCACAGATCATCATGTCCGACAGCCAGCGCAGCTTTGCCCTGCTTCTGGGGGCGGTTGCCGCCATTTCGCTGGTGGTGGGCGGGATCGGGGTCATGAACATCATGCTGGTCGGCGTGACCGAGCGCACCCGCGAGATCGGGATCCGCATGGCCACCGGCGCCCGGCGGCGCGATGTGCTGATCCAGTTCAATGTGGAGGCGATCGCCGTCTGCGGGCTGGGCGGCGTGATCGGCGTCGGGCTGGGCCTCGGCAGTGCGGTCTGGCTCGGCAGGCTGGGCTTCGACGTTCTGATCACGCCGATGCCCGCCGTCATGGCCTTCAGCTGCGCCTTCCTGACCGGTCTGGTCTTCGGCTGGCTGCCGGCCCGCAAGGCGGCCGGCATGGACCCGGTCAGGGCGCTCGCCGCCGGCTGAGGCCGCCCTCGCCTTCCAGCGGCACGCCGGTCGGGATCACCAGATCCGCCGTCAGCCGGGTGCCAGAGGCATCGGCGCGCACCAGCCGCACGCCGTCGGAGGCCAGCGGAAAGCCGCGCAGCACCAGGCTGTCCAGATGAAGATGCACATGGGTCGCATCGCGCGACAAGGTCAGATCCTTCACCCCCACCGCCAGCCCGACGGCACCGGCCGCAGGCGGCACGCCGCGGCGGATATCGGCCAGCAGGCTGGCGGGCGACGCCCCGCCCGTACCGCCCGCCGCGGCAATGCCGGCCAGCAGCCGCGAGGCCGCGATGCGCGCGGCCGACGGGTCGAGCCCCAGCCGCATCAGCAGGGCGATCAGCTCTCCATGCAGGGCCTGGGCGCCCTTGGCCATGGCCTCGCCCAGCCGGGCCGCGGCCCCGTCTTCGACCGTGATCCCCGCCAGCCCGAGCGACGCCGCCGCCGTCCCGCCGGTTGCGGGCACGGCCTCGTCCTGCCCCTTGGGCAGATCCTCGCCCGCCACCGCCCTGTCGGCGACGCCCGCCGCCTCTGCCGGGCTCATGCCCATCAGGCGGAACAGGGCGGCCAGGGCGGCGCGCAGATCGCGCAGACCGGCAATGAAGGGGTCGCCCGCCTCCCGCTCGGTTCCGGCCGTCTCCACGCGCGCAAAGCCGGCTGAAGGCAGGCTGACCGTCAGGGGCAGCCTGGCAGCGAGAGGCAGGCTCTCGGCCAGCGGCGGCCGGGACACCGTCGGCGGATCGCTCAACGCCGACGGTGTCGCCCTTGCCCCCTGGAACCGCAACGGGTTCCTGTCTGATGTAGAAGACACCATCGTGCCACCATCCGAAAATACACGGTCACCACCGCCCGATTTATCCGGCAGCGTGTTCCGACGGGCCGGGACATCCCTGGCCGTTTGATTTTCGTGGCACGATCATCGAACCGTCGTTTTCGCGGTCCGTTGGGCACAACTATAGCGTCGAAAGGCCGCCCGATGCAACCATCAAGCCCGGTGACGCAGGCGTCAACGGCTCAGATAGCGCAACGCCTCGTCCAGGCCGCGGAGGGTCAGCGGATACATCCGGTCCTCCATCAGCTTCTGGGTGATCTTGGCGCTTTCGGTATAGCGCCAGCGCTGCTGGGGTTCGGGGTTCAGCCAGACCATCTTCGGGAAATGGTCGGTAAAGCGCTTCAGCCAGACCTGGCCCGATTCCTCGTTCCAGTGTTCGACCGATCCGCCCGGCATCACGATCTCGTAGGCGCTCATGGTCGCATCGCCGACGAAGATCACCTTGTAGTCGGGGCCGAACTTGTTCAGCACGTCCATGGTCGGCGTGCGTTCCGAGAAGCGGCGGTAATTGTCCTTCCACACGTTCTCGTAAATGAAGTTGTGGAAGTAGTAATACTCCAGGTGCTTCAGCTCGGTGCGTGCGGCACTGAACAGCTCTTCGCAGATCTTGACGTGATCGTCCATCGATCCGCCGACATCCAGGAACAGCAGCACCTTCACCTTGTTGCGCTTTTCCGGCACCAGCTTCAGGTCCAGCCAGCCGGCGTTGCGCGCCGTGGAACGGATGGTGTCGTCCAGATCCAGCTCCAGATCGGAGCCTTCGCGCACGAAGGCGCGCAGCCGCTTCAGCGCCACCTTGATATTGCGCGTGCCCAGCTCGACATCGTCGTCGTAATTCTTGAAGGCCCGCTGATCCCAGACCTTCACCGCCCGGCGGTGGCGCGACCGGTCCTGGCCGATGCGCACGCCTTCCGGGTTGTAGCCATAGGCGCCGAAGGGGCTGGTACCGGCCGTGCCGATCCATTTATTGCCGCCCTGATGGCGCCCCTTCTGCTCTTCCAGACGCTGCTTCAGCGTCTCCATCAGCTTTTCCCAGCCGCCCAGGGCCTCGATCTCGGCCATCTCTTCGGGGGTGAGATGCTTTTCGGCCAGCTTGCGCAGCCATTCCTCGGGGATCTGCCCTTCGATGGCGGCGAAATGCGCCTGGGCGCCCTTGTAATAGGCGGCGAAGACCTGGTCGAAGCGGTCGAAATGCTTCTCGTTCTTCACCAGCGAGGTGCGGGCGAGATAGTAGAACTCCTCAGGGGAGAACTGGGCGAGCCCGGCCTTCATGCCCTCGATCAGGACCAGATATTCCTTGATCGTGACCGGCAGCTTCGCCTCGCGAAGCTTGAAGAAGAAATCGATCAGCATCCGGACCCGCCCTCTCGCCTCGACCTGTGCACCAATGCCTGCCCTCTGCCCCCGGCCTCAGCCCGGACGGCCGGGGCCTTCGGCCCGGCGGCGGGCCATGAACACCAGGCGCTGGGCCAGCGACACGTCCTGCTCGTTCTTGATCAGCGCGCCATAAAGCGGCGGCAGGGCCTTGTCCTTGGACTCGCGCAGCGTCTCGGCGTCCAGATCCTCGGCCAGCAGCAGCTTCAGCCAGTCGAGCAGTTCCGAGGTCGACGGCTTCTTCTTCAGCCCCGGCATCTCGCGCACGCTGAAGAAGATCTCCAGCGCTTCCTTGACCAGCAGCTGCTTGATGCCCGGATAATGCACGTCGACGATGGCGCGCATGGTGTCGGCATCGGGGAAGGCGATGAAGTGGAAGAAGCAGCGGCGCAGGAAGGCGTCGGGCAGCTCCTTCTCGTTGTTCGAGGTGATGATCACCAGCGGCCGGTGCACGGCGCGCACGGTCTCGCGGGTTTCGTAGACGTAGAACTCCATCCGGTCGAGTTCGCGAAGCAGGTCGTTCGGGAACTCGATATCGGCCTTGTCGATCTCGTCGATCAGCACGACCGAGGGCTCTTCGCTGGCAAACGCCTCCCACAGCGCGCCGCGCAGGATGTAGTTGCTGACGTCCTTGACCCGGTCGTCGCCCAGCTGGCTGTCGCGCAGGCGCGAAACGGCGTCGTATTCGTACAGGCCCTGCTGCGCCTTGCTGGTCGACTTCACATGCCACTGGTGAAGCTGCCGGCCAAGGGCGCGCGCCACCTCTTCCGCCAGCATGGTCTTGCCGGTGCCGGGTTCACCCTTGATCAGCAGCGGACGGCCGAGGGTGAGTGCGGCATTGACCGCCATCATCAGGTCCTCGGTCGCGACGTAGCTGTCGGTGCCCGTGAATTTGGCCGGCTGCGTGGTCTGGTCCATGGCCCGTCTGGTCCCGTGAAAGCCTCATCTCTGGCCAGAGGGTAGCATCGCGACCGACGGGTTCAAGGCATTAAACCATTAAGCAAAATTTCAAGCGATGTTCGACCGCGCAAAAGTTGCATCGCACACACGGGCGCACGCCCGAAGGTCGATCGGATGCATCGACATCGATATATCGACGTCAATGCAGTTGCCCGGCACCCCATACATCGGCATCGATACATCGATATCGATATATCGGCGTCGATGGATCAGCGCTTCCGGGGCCGCTTCAGCGCCGCCAGCGTCGCCAGCACCCAGCCGATCAGAAAGGCGGTGCCGCCCACCGGCGTCACGAAGACCAGCGGCCGCCAGCCGGTGGCGGCATAGAGGTACAGGCTGCCGGGAAACAGGATCGCGCCGGCCGCCAGCGCACCGGCCGCGGCCATCAGCAACCGGAGGTCGAGGGCCACCAGCCCGCGATCGACCAGCGGCCGCAGCACCGCCAGCAGCATCAGCACCAGGGAATGGACGAGGCCGTAAAGCGCGCCGGTGCGCACGATCTGCGCGGTGTGCAGATCGCCTGCCTGTTCCAGCCCGTGGGTGGCGAAGGCGCCTGCCGCCACGGCGATCAGCGCGCCCAGCGTGCCGATGATCCAGATCGTCCGCGTCATCCGTCTTCCCTTCCGGTTGAGGTCCGTATCATGGGTCGATCCTGGCGGAAAGCTTGGCCCGAACGCCAGAGGGGCTTATATCCTGGGGCGCCTGCGCCGGACAAGGCGGCGCGCGGTCGCAGGCCTGCCGGCATATCCGCTGCCATCGGAGGGATGCGTTCGTGAAGGTGGTGGTTCTGGGCGCCGGGGTGGTGGGCATCGCCACCGCCTGGCACCTTGCCGATCAGGGGCACGAGGTCACGGTCGTCGACCGCAGGATGGGCCCCGGGCTGGAAACGAGCTTCGCCAATGGCGGCCAGATCAGCCCCAGCCATGCCGAACCCTGGGCCAACCCCGCCACGTTGAAATCGTTGCCCGGCTGGCTGCTGCGCGAGGATGCGCCGCTGGTCTTCCGCTGGCGCGCCGATCCGGATCTCTGGCGGTTCGGCCTGCGGTTCCTGGCCAATTGCACCCGGGCGGCCGCGCGCCGCAACACCGAACGCGCCTGGCGGCTGGCCCGCTATTCCCTCGACGGCATGAAGGCGATCCGCGCCGCCGAAGGCTTCGCCTATGACGAGGCGAGCCGCGGCATCCTGCATGTTTTCGAAGACCCGAAGGGCTTCGATGCCGCCGGCCGCCATGCGGCCGAGCTGGACCGCACGCTCGGCATCCCCCACCGGGTGATGAGCCCGGCCGAGTGCGTGGCCCACGAACCCGCCCTGGCGCCGGTGCAGAGCCGGCTGGCCGGCGGCGTGTTGAGCCCGATCGACGAGCAGGGCGATGCCCGGCTGTTCACCGCCAACCTGGCCGGGAGGGTTGCGGCCAAAGGCGGCCGCCTGCTCTATGGCCGGAGTGTCGAGGCCCTGGAAACCGGCGGCGATCGGGTCACCGCCGTGCGGCTCGACATGGGCACGCGGATCGAGGCCGATGCCGTGGTCGCCGCCATGGGCAGTTTCACGCCGCTGCTGCTGCGCCGGATCGGCATCCGCCTGCCGGTCTATCCGCTGAAGGGCTATTCGGTCACGCTGAACGTCGCCGGCCGCAACGACGCCCCCCAGGGCAGCCTGACCGACGATGCCCGCCGGATCGTCTTCACCCGGCTGGGCGACCGGCTGCGCGCCGCCGGTACGGCAGAGCTCGCCGGCTATGATCTCAGCCTCAACCGGGTGCGCTCGCAGGCGATCCTGAAGGGCGTGCAGGCGGTGTTCCCTGAGATTGCGCGCGACGCGGTGCCGGACTACTGGTGCGGGCTGAGGCCGGCCAGCCCCGACGGCGTGCCGGTGATCGGCCCGACCCGCTTCCGCAACCTGTTCCTCAACACCGGCCATGGCACGCTGGGCTGGACCATGGCCGCCGGATCGGGCCGCCTGGTCGCCGATCTGGTCTCGGGCCGCACGCCCGAGATTTCGACCGAGGGGTTGACGCTCGACCGGTTCCGGATCTGATCAGGCCACATCTCAGGCCACCGGCGCAAAATCCAGGGCGACCCGTCGGCCATGACTGCCCGGCGCGATGGTCATGCCGATCCGCTCCGCCACCGCAATCGCATGGGCGACCGCCAGGGTGAAGCCCTGCACGGAGACATGGCCGAACCCGTCGGCCGCGGCCGCCTCGGGCGGCAGGCCGCCGGTGACCGCGGGGGCGATCGACCGCGGCAGATCGGCATCGGCAAAGCCGCCGGGGGCCGAGACGGCGACTTCCGGCCGGCCGCCGGGTGCCTGCCGCAGCTCGACCCGCACCTCCCGACCCCGCTCCGTACCGGCGATCAGGCCCGAGAGGGTGAACATCAGCAGCTGTTTCAGGGCCCGCGGGTCTTCCATGACCAGGCCCGATGCCGGGGCGGCTCCCCCCGGCGCCATCTGGGGCACCACGGTCACCACCACCTCGCGCCGCCCGGCATGGACCAGCTGCAGATTGGCGACCTCGCCCAGCAGCTGATGCAGATCCACCGGCTCCAGCCCGTCGCGGGCAGGACCGCCGCGGGCGGGGCCGGCCTTGGCCTCGCTCATCTTCAGCAGCCCGTCGACCATATGGAGCAGGTCGCCGCCGCTGCTGTGGATCAGCCCGGCATAATCGGAATAGGCCCGCGCCCCCACCGGCCCCATCATCTCGCCCTGGATCACCTCGGCAAAACCCAGAATGGCATTCAGCGGGGTGCGCAGCTCGTGGCTCATCCGCGAGAGCATTTCGAAATGCGCCTGACGCTCGTCGATCAGCCGGCCGCGTTCGGCATGGACGGCATCCAGCGCGGCGTCCAGCCGGGTCACCGCCTCCTGCACATCGGCCATCAGCCGGCCGGCCTCGTCGACATGGCCGGTGGGCAGCGAGGGAACCCGACCGCCACGCATATAGTCATGCAGGGCATGCGAGGCCAGCCGCACCGGATCGAGCAGACAATGCAGCGCCCAGAGCGTCGCCCCCGTCCCGGCGAGCGTCGCCAGCAGCACCACCGCCAGCACCGGCTGCGCCTGGGCCCAGGGCAGATCCCCGGCAAGCATGAGATAGATGACAAGACAAACAAGAGGCATATGGACGCCGACAAAGCTGATCGCCAGCATTTTACCGACATAAGACCGGCGCAACCCCAAGTGATCGAGCGCCGCATAAAGCTTCAATTTTTTCATGAGGGGGCGATTTTTTCCAGACGCATCAAGACTATTGTGTGCTTTTGATTTAAGGAAGATTAGCCGAGATATCCGCCGGGGAGGAATGCTTGAAATACAGGCCGACCTGCACCACAGGCAGGGCTTGAGGCCCCCGGCTTTCACCCTTGCCGTGCCGGCCCGCCTGGATTAAAACAAGTTAAAACTTGGAAAAAGGAATTGCCATGCCCCCCGCAGGCCATGCCCGCACCCCCCGCCCGGCCAGCGACTGGGCCGAGATCCGCCGCGGCGGACGTTTCGGCGCCTTCATGGTGCTGTGCCTGGGCATCTGGCTGCACGCCGCCGACAGCCTGCTGACCACCACGGTCATGCCGGCGGTGACGGCGGAAATCGGCGGGCTCGCCTGGGTGAACTGGGCGCTGGCGCTTTACGAGCTGGGGTCGATCGTGGCCGGGGCCTGCACCGGGCTTGCCGCCCGCGCGGCAGGGCTCGGCCGGGCCACCACCATGGCGGCCACCGCCTTCGCCGTCGGCTGCGTCATCAGCGCCATCGCCCCCGATATGGGCACGCTGCTTGCCGGCCGGCTGGTGCAGGGGCTGGGCGGCGGCATGCTGGTGGCGCTGGCCCATGTCTCGGTGTCGCGGCTTTACGAGCCCAGGCTCTGGCCCAGGCTCTATGCGATCATGTCGGGGCTCTGGGGCGCCTCGGCCCTGGCCGGGCCGCTGGTCGGCGGGCTGTTTGCCGATGCCGGGCTCTGGCGCGGCGCCTTCTGGGCCTTCGGCGCCCAGGCCGCGCTGGTGGCCATCGCGGGCGGGCTGCTGCTGCGCCGGGTGACCGCCGCGGCCGAGGCCGCCGCCGGATCGGGCGATGCCCATGCCCTGCCCTCGGCCGCGGTTCCGACCGGCCGGCTGGCCCTGCTGATCGTGGCGGTGCTGGCGGTGGCGACCGCCGGCGTCACCGGCGACGCCCTGACCGCCGCCCTCTCGGGCCTGGCCGGCCTTGCCCTGCTCACCCTGTTCTTCCGCCGGGACGGCCGGGCGCCGCTGGGCCAGGGCCTGCTGCCGCCGGGCGCGCTGGATCTTCGCCGCCGACAGGGCATGGGGCTCGCCATGGTGCTGACCCTCTCGGCCGCAACCGTGCCCTTCACCGTCTACGGCCCGATCCTGTTCGTGGTGCTGCATGGGGCAGATGCCCTGACCGCGGGCTATCTGGTCGCGATCGAAAGCGTCGCCTGGACGCTGGCCGCCATCCTGCTCTCGGGCGCCGGCGCCCGGCTGGAGCCCTGGCTGATCCGCGCCGGCGCCCTGGTGATCGTGGCGGGCGTGGCCGGCTTCGCGGTGGTGGTGCCCCATGGCGAGCTGTGGATGGTGGCCCCGTTCGCGGCCGCCCAGGGCGCAGGCTTCGGCATGTGCTGGGCCTTCCTGGTCCGCCGGATCGTCTCGGCCGTGCCCGACGAGGTCCGCGAAAGCGCCTCCTCGGCCGTGCCGACCATGCAGATCCTGGGCTATGCGCTGGGGGCCGCGGCCGCCGGCATCGCCGCCAACCTCTCGGGCTTCGGCGGCGCCCATGAAGGCGCCCTGCCCGACCCCGCCACGGCCCAAACCGTCGGCTTCTGGGTCTTCGCCGCCTTCCTGCCGGTCGGGCTGATCGGCATCATCGCGGCGGTCAGGTTGACGCGGCGGGGGGTGTGAGGAGCAGAGCGTCTGCCGTCTCGGACAGTCAGTCCTCCGCCGTCAGATCCGCCATAAGATCTGCAACCGTGTCGAATCTCACGCCCTTGCCCGCCTTCAGCTCGGCCATGGCCTGCATCGTGGCTTCGTTGGGCTCCTTCCGGGGCGGAGGCAGCTGCGGTTCGGCCGTGCTCATGATGCACCCCTTGGCTGAACTGGTACATTTCAGAATAGCCTTGCCGGACGACGCCGAAAAGAACCGACGCCCGCAGGCCAGGCCTGCGGGCGTCGGACGGTGGCGAGGTCCAGGCGGGAGCAACCCGGCCGGCCGTCAGGCGGCGCGCGAGAGCGCGTCGGCGGGGGTGACGGCGGTCAGGTTCTGGGCCTCGGCCACGGCCTCGATGGTCAGCTGTCCGGCATGGACGTTCAGACCGTTCATCAGATGCGGATCCTCGGCCAGTGCCCGGGCGGCGCCCTTGTCGGCGAGCGCCAGCACGAAGGGCAGGGTCGCGTTGTTGAGCGCGAAGGTCGAGGTGCGGGCAACACCGCCCGGCATGTTGGCGACGCAGTAGTGGACGATGCCGTCCACCTCGTAGGTCGGCTGGCGATGGGTGGTGGCGCGCGAGGTTTCGAAACAGCCGCCCTGGTCGATGGCGACGTCGACCAGCACCGCCCCCGGCTGCATGCGCCCCAGGAGCGGCCGGTCGATCAATTTGGGCGCCGCCGCCCCCGGCACCAGCACCGCACCGATCACCGCATCGGCCGTGGTCACGGCCTCTTCGATGGTCTCGCGGGTGGCATAAAGGGTGCGCATGGCCGGGCCGTAAAGCGCGTCCAGTTCCTTCAGCCGGCCGAGCGAGCGGTCGATCACCACCACCTCGGCACCAAGCCCGATGGCGAGCCGGGCGGCATTGGTGCCGACCACGCCGCCGCCCAGCACCACCACTCGCGCCGGGCGCACGCCCGGCACGCCGCCCATCAGCACGCCCCGCCCGCCCTGGGTCTTTTCCAGCGCATGGGCGGCAGCCTGAACCGACATGCGGCCGGCAACCTCGCTCATCGGCGCCAGCAGCGGCAGGCGGCCGGCCGCGTCGGTGACTGTCTCGTAGGCGATGGCGGTGGCGCCGCTTGCCAGCAGCAGCCGGGTCTGTTCGGGATCGGGCGCCAGATGCAGATAGGTGAACAGCAGCTGGCCGGGGCGGAGCCTGCGGCATTCCACCGGCTGCGGCTCCTTGACCTTCACGATCATGTCGCCGCGGGCGAAGACCTCTTCGGCATCGGCGGCGATGGTGGCGCCGGCCGCCTCGTAGGCCGCATCGTCGAGCCCGGCGCCCAGCCCCGCCCCCTGCTCCACCAGCACGTCATGGCCATGATGGACCAGTTCGCGCACGGCGGCGGGGGTCAGGCCGACACGGTATTCGTCGGTCTTGATCTCTTTGGGCACGCCCAGAAGCATGGTGTTTCCTCCCCAGGAAAGACGCAGCGCCGCCTCCGCATCTCCGGGCCGCCGGGTCTTGTGCCGGCCTGGGCCAGACCGCCCGGGGGATACCCGGGCGGGGGATGCGGATCGGCGACGACAACGCCGGTCGGATGATGGCGGATCAGGCGGTTGCCTTGATGGCCTCGGCCAGGACCGCATAAAGATGGTCGATCTGGGCCTCGTCGATGATCAGCGGCGGCGAGATGGCGATGATGTCGCCGGTGAAGCGCAGCAGCACGCCCTGCTCATAGGCGCGCACGAAGATCTCATAGGCCCGCTTGGTCGGCTCACCCGCCCGCGGCGACAGCTCGACCGCGGCGACCATGCCGTAATTGCGGATGTCGATGACGTTCGGCAGATCGCGCAGCGCATGCGCCGCCTTGCCGAAATACTCCGACAGGTTCGCCGCCCGATCGAACAGCTTCTCCTCGGCATAGATGTCGAGCGTGGCGAGCGCCGCAGCACAGGCCAGCGGATGGCCCGAATAGGTATAGCCGTGGAAGAATTCGATCAGATGCTCGGGCCCGGTCATGAAGGTGTCGTAGATCTCCTTCTTCGCGAAGACCGCGCCCATCGGCACCGCACCATTGGTGATGCCCTTGGCGGTGGTCATCAGATCCGGCGTCACCTCGAAGCTGTCGGCCCCGAAGGCCTTGCCGGTCCGGCCGAAGCCGCAGATGACCTCGTCGAAGATCAGCAGGATGCCGTGACGGTCGCAGATCTCGCGCAGGCGCGTGAGATAGCCCTTCGGCGGGATCAGCACGCCGGTCGAGCCCGCGATCGGCTCCACGATCACCGCCGCGATGGTCGAGGCATCGTGCAGCGCGACCAGCCGCTCCAGATCGTCGGCCAGCTCCGCCCCATGCTCGGGCTGGCCCCACGAGAAGGCGTTGCGGGCCGGATCATGGGTGTGACGCAGATGGTCGACACCCGACAGCAGCGTGCCGAAATGCTTGCGGTTGGAGGCGATGCCGCCCACCGAAATGCCGCCGAAGCCGACGCCGTGATAGCCACGCTCCCGACCAATCAGGCGGGTGCGGCTGCCCTCGCCGCGGATGCGATGATAGGCGAGCGCCATCTTCAGCGCCGTGTCGACCGCTTCCGAGCCGGAATTGCAGTAGAACACATGGTCGATGCCGTCGGGCGCCAGCTCGACCAGGCGGCTCGCCAGCTCAAAGCTCAGCGGATGGCCCATCTGGAACGAGGGCGAATAATCCATCTCCGAGATCTGACGGGCGACCGCCTCGGAAATCTTATCCCGGCCATGGCCGGCATTCACGCACCACAGACCCGCACAGCCGTCCAGCACCTGACGGCCGTCATGCGAGGTGTAGTACATGTCCTTCGCCCCGACCAGCAGGCGGGGGGCCGCCTTGAACTGGCGATTGGCCGTGAACGGCATCCAATGCGCGTCCAGATCGTTCGGAACCGTGATGCGCGCCATGACCGCGTCGCTCCTGCTTGTTAGTCCCTCGCCGGGCGGGGTGCTCCCGCACCCCTTGGCCGCCGCCGCAATGGCGGCTGGAGTCTGGTTGTTCGTCCCTCGCCGGGCGGGCGCTACCGCGCCCTTGGCCGCCGCCGCAATGGCGGCTGGGAGTCGGGTGGTCCCACTGGGCAACCACTGCCGGGGGCTTGCCTCTCATCCTGTGGAACAGCCTAGCATTGGCAATTAAACTCGACAAAGTGATTTCCGTGGGCGATGCAAGCTATTGATTTTGCGTTGCAGCACCCATGGAATGTCAAATATCTTCAACACGAACCGGCAGGGCGGCCGGCAAGGAACAGGGAGAAGCGGGACGATGAGCGGCGATCTGGGCACGCGCCTCAAGACCATCCGGCAGATCTATGGTCTGTCGCAGCGCGAACTGGCCAAGCGGGCCGGGGTGACCAATGCGACCATCTCGCTGATCGAGCAGGACAAGGTCAGCCCCTCGGTCGGATCGCTGAAGAAGGTGCTGGAGGGAATTCCGATCTCGCTGTCGGAGTTCTTCTCGCTCGACCTCACCACCCGGCAGCGGGCCTTCTATCGGGCGGACGAGTTGACCCAGATCGCCCGCGGCTCGGTCGCCTATGCCCAGATCGGCGAGAATCTGAGCCGGCGGCGGATGCAGATCCTGCACGAGCGCTACGCCCCCGGGGCAGATACCGGCAAGCAGCTGCTGCGCCATGAATCGGAAGAAGGCGGGATCGTGGTCCGCGGCCGGATCGAGCTGACGGTCGGCGGCGAAAGCTGCGTGCTGGAAGCCGGCGACGGCTATTACTTCGACAGCCGCCTGCCCCACCGCTTCCGCAATGTCGGCGAGGAGGAAGCCGAAATCGTCTCCGCCTGCACGCCGCCGAGCTTCTGAGAACACATTGCCACTATGGCGCGCATAGCAATTTTGATGATGTCGCAACAGGATTGACTGTGCGCCGCCTTCATCCTAGGCTCCGGCTATGTCGATCGTGCACCGTCGGCCCGAAGGGATGGCGGATCGTCCCCCGATCCAGGCGCCTGAGCCCAGCCCGCCATCCCGCCCGTTCCCGGTCTCTGGTCCCGGACCGGCACGGATCCTGCGCGGGCCGACCCCGCGATGAACGAACTGACGGCTGTTCCGCCGATGCGGAACAGCCGTCTTTGTCGTTCTAAGCCTGAAAGGACGGGCTTACATCGTCGTCTCGGACAGCGGCAGCGTGGTCTCCAGACCCGCCGCCTCGTCGAGGCCCAGCATCAGGTTGAGGTTCTGGACCGCGGCACCCGAGGCCCCCTTGCCCAGATTGTCCAGCCGGGCGGCCAGCAGGATCTGGCCGGCGGCATCATTGCCGAACACGAACAGCTCCAGCCGATTGGTGCCGTTCAGCTCGCGCGGGTCCAGGAACTTGCCGTCGCGCAGACGGTCACCGCCGCCCGCGGGGGCGACGCTGACGAAGCGCTCGCCGGCATAGCGTTCGGCCAGTACCGCCTGAACATCGGCGACGCCTGCCGCCTTCGCCAGCTGGGCCCGGGTCAGTGGCACATGCACCAGCATGCCGCACTTGAAGTGGCCGACCGCCGGCACGAACAGCGGTGCCGCGGCAAGGCCGCCATAGACCGCCATTTCGGGCAGGTGCTTGTGCTCAAGCCCCAGCGCGTAGTCGCCATAGGGATAGGCCGCCTCGCGCCCGACCGGGGCGGCCGCCTCGTAATCTTCCACCATCTGCCGGCCGCCGCCCGAAAAGCCCGAGACGGCATTGACCGACAGCGCCGCATCGGCCGCGATGATCCCGGCATCGACCAGCGGCCGCACCAGGGCGGTGAAGCCGGTCGGGTAGCAGCCGGGGTTGGCGACGCGGGTGGCGCCGGCAATGGCCGCGCGCTGGCCGGGCAGCAGCTCGGCGAAGCCGTAGCTCCAGCCCGACTTGACCCGGTGGGCGGTGGAGGCGTCGAGCACCTTCACGGCCGGATTCTCGATCATCGAGACGCTTTCGACCGCCGCCGCATCGGGCAGGCAGAGGATCGCGAGGTCGACCTCGTTCAGCAGGCGTCGACGCTCAGCCGGATCCTTGCGACGCTCGGGCGCGATCGAGACCAGCGCGAGATCCTCGCGCCCGGCCAGACGTGCCCGGATCTGCAGGCCGGTGGTCCCGGCCTCGCCGTCGATGAATACGGTGGGCTTGCCGCTCATGGGAAGGGCCGCTCCTCGAAGAGTCGCATGGGATAGAGGTCGCATGGGCTGTGCCGGCCAGGGCCGGCGCGGCGCACTATAGCGCAGCCGGCGCGGGCTTGCGAGCGGTCGCACCCGCAGGGCTGCCCCGCAGGCCGATCTGGTCGAGACACAAAAAAAGCGGGCGGACCGAAGTCCGCCCGGAATTTGCTCGTGAACGGAAGGCCGGACAAGGGCCATGCGCGTACCCATTGCCCGGTACAGAAGACGGACCACCAAGCTCACCGGCGGCCTGACGGGTGGCGATCCCCCATCGCGTCCCCGCCTGATCGATCCGGTGACAGGACCATTCAACCTGTTCGTGATAATCGACCCTTCCCGCCCCCGCTGTCAAGCTTGTGGCGAGTTAGGGTCCACATGTTATCGCTTCAGGTGTGGTGGGCTTGCAATGCGCCGGTCACCCGGTCAGGATCGGCCGCTGCCTTCCGCCGCCTGGAAGCCCTTCTCCCGAGACAGACCGAGATATGCAGATCCTGATCGATGTATGCCTGCCGTTCTTCGCGGTGATCCTGACCGGCTGGATCGTCGGCCGGCGGCGCTTCATCGATGCGGGCGGGCTGGCCGGGCTCAACCGCTTCACCTATTGGGTGGCGCTGCCGCCCTTCCTGTTCGTGAAGGTCGCGGAAATCCCGCTGGACCGGCTGCTGGATCCGAAGCTGATCGGCGCCTATTACGGCGCCGGGCTGATCGTCTATGCGATCGCAGTCTTCGGCGGCCGCCGGCTGTTCGGCGGGGGTCCTGCGATCTCAGGGATCCGCGGGCTGGGCGCCACCTTTTCCAATGTCGGCTATATGGGCCTGCCGCTGGTGATCTTCGCCTTCGGCCCGGAAGCCGCCGCCCCGGCTATGACCATCATCGTGCTCGACCATGTGCTGATGATGGGGCTGACCGTGCTGCTGATCGAAAGCGAGCGCGCCGCCGGCGGCGGGCTGAAACGGGCCCTGATCAAGATCGCCCGCGGGCTGGCCTTCAACCCGCTGATCCTGACCATCGTGGCCGGCGCGCTTTACGGCGTCTCGGGGCTGCCGCTGCCCAAGCCGGTCGCGGCCTATGGCAATCTCGTCGGCCTGGCGGCGGCCCCTTGCGCACTGTTCGCGCTGGGCGCCAACCTCGCCGGCTGCTCGCTCGCCCGCGGCATGATCGAGGTCTCGGGGCTGGCTTTGCTCAAGATCGTGGTCCACCCCCTGCTGGTGCTGGGGATGGCCACCATCGTCTTCGCGCTCGACCCGCTGCTGGTCCGGATCCTGGTGCTGGAGGCGTCGCTGCCGATCGCGGTGTCGGTTTTCGTGCTGGCCGATCAGTACCGGATGGACACGAGCCGGATCTCGGCCGCGATCCTGGTCTCGACCCTGGGTTCGGTCGCGACCGTCTCTCTTGCCCTCACCCTGCTCGGCAGCTGACCCCGACGGAAGCCGGGATCAGCGCGGCGGCACCGCGCAGCCGTCGTCGGGCGAGCAGCCGTCGCCATCCACCTCGTCATCCGACATCCCGCCCTCGCCGTCATCGGCGACACCGCCGCCGGCCGGGTCGGTGGCGGCGCGGACCAGGGCCATCATCATCTGCTCGGGCGCCTGCGCGCCCATCACCGCCCAGCGGCCGTCGATGATGAAACAGGGCACGCCGTCGACGCCGATCCGCCGCGCCTGGGCATCGGCCTCGGCCATCATGTCGCGGTCTTCGTCAGAGGCGAGCCAGGCGCCGAGATCGGTGTCTTCGGGGTCGACCGCCAGGCCGATCCCGGTCAGCACCGCGCTGTCGCCGATATTGCGGCCCTGCTCGAAAAACGCCGTGAACAGCGCCTCGACCACCCGGTCGCCGCGATTGCCGCCATCGGCCGCCGCCAGATCGCGCAGCTGCATGCGGTGGATCAGCCGGTGGCTGTCGAGCGTGTTGGGCATCACCGCCGCACGCTCGGGATCGATGTCGATACCCGCCTCGGCGCCGGCGGCACGGATGCGGCCATAGATCTGGGCGGCACGCTCGGGTCCGCCGAACTTGGCCGCCAGATAGCCGGCCCGGTCGGTGCCCTCGCGCGGCATGGCCGGGTTCAGCTGGAAGGGATGCCAGCGCACCTCCACCGGCTGGGCAGCCGGGTGGCCCGCGAACATCTCCAGTGCCTCTTCAAGCCGGCGCTTGCCGATGAAGCACCAGGGGCAGACGGTGTCGGAAATCACGTCGATACGCATGGTGCCGGCCTTCCGGTTGCGGACCCTGAAAAAACATGGGGACAGGAGCGCGGGAGAACGAGGCGCCTTCCCCGTCTCCCTTCACATGCCCCCGCCCCCGGGCGGATGCAAGCGCCGCGGCGCGATCAGCCGGCAAAGAGGTCCCGATGGGCGTCGCGCAGCAGGTTCTTCTGCACCTTGCCCATGGCGTTGCGCGGCAGTTCGGCCGCGAACAGCACCCGTTTGGGCTGCTTGAAATTGGCCAGCTGATCGCGGGTGATCGCCAGCACGCCGGCCTCGTCGGGCGCATCAGCAACGGCTGCACGCACCACCACCGCGACCACGGCCTCGCCGAAATCGGGGTGCGGCACGCCGATGACCGCGCTTTCTTCCACCCCCGGGATCCGGTCGATGACCAGCTCGATCTCCTTGGGGTAGACGTTGAACCCGCCCGAGATCACCAGATCCTTGGCGCGGCCCACGATCGAGACATAGCCGTCACCGTCGATGGTGCCGATGTCGCCGCTGCGGAAGAAGCCGTCGGCGGTGAAATCCTCGGCGGTCTTTTCGGGCTTGCGCCAATAGCCCTTGAACACGTTCGGGCCCTTGAGCTCGATCATCCCCGCCTCACCCGGCGCCACCGGCTGGCCATCCTCGCCGGTGATGCGCAGCTCCACCCCCGGCAGCGGCCGGCCGACCGTGCCCTGGCGGCGATCGCCGTCATAGGGGTTGGAGGTGTTCATATTGGTTTCCGTCATGCCATAGCGTTCAAGAATGCGATGGCCGGTGACGGTTTCGAACCGGGTGAAGGTCTCGGGCAGCAGCGGTGCGGAGCCCGAGACGAACAGGCGCATATGGGCGGTGGCCTCGCGGGTGAGCCCCGCCTCGGCCAACAGGCGGACATAGAAGGTCGGCACGCCCATCATCACGGTCGCCCTGGGCATCAGCGCCAGCGCCCGGGCCGCATCGAATTTCGGCTCGAACAGCATGGCGGCGCCCGAAAGCAGCACGCAATGGGTGGCCACGAACAGGCCGTGGGTGTGGAAGATCGGCAGCATGTGCAGCAGCACATCCCGGTCGGTGAAGCCCCAGGCATCGACCAGCGTCTCTGCATTGCTCCAGAGGTTCTCGCCCGAAAGCATCACCCCCTTGGGCCGGCCGGTGGTGCCCGAGGAATAGAGGATGGCGGCAAGATCGTCGCAGCTGCGCGCCACCGGCTCGGCCACGGTCGCCGTGGCGCGGACCCGGTCGGCGAAGGCGCCGTCGCCGGTGGCATCCAGGGTCGCCACCTCGATCGGCCGGCCATTGGTCATGGTCCGGACGGCGGTTTCCGCCTCGGGCCGGCAGACCACCAGCCGCGGTTCGGCATCGTCGATGAAGTATTCAAGCTCGGCCGGCTTGTAGGCGGTGTTGAGCGGCAGATAGACCGCGCCGCGCCGCAGGCAGCCCAGATAGAGCATCAGCGCCATCGGCGACTTGTCGACCTGCACCGCCACCCGGTCGCCGGGGGCGACGCCCATCTGGTCGAGCAGGGCCGCGACCTGGCCCGAGATCCGGTCGGCGTCGCCATAGGTGAGCACGCTGCCGTCGGGCCGGTAGAGCATCGGCCGGGCCGGGTCGGCCGGGAAACGGGCACGGATACGGGCATAGAGGTTGTCGCTCACCGCGGGGCCTCCTCTCTGAGCAATTCTGGTCTGAGCAATTCTGGGCCCGGGCACGATAGGCCCGGCCGGGGAAGAGGACAAGCGCGGCGGCGGCCGGACAAGATCCGACGGCGGGTGCTGAAGATCAGGGAAAATGAAACCAAGTCCAGAAATGCGAAACGCCGCGCTGGATCGTGAGATCCGCGCGGCGTTTCGCTGACGACGCTTGAGGATTGGCACCCCCAAGGGGAATCGAACCCCTGTTTCCGCCGTGAGAGGGCGGCGTCCTGGACCGCTAGACGATGGGGGCGTCGTCGTGTGGGCGGATATTTACAGCCAGCCGTCAGACCGTGCAAGAGAAAAAATGAAGCTCAGATGACGAAATATTTCCGGGGAGATGAGGGGGCCGGAAAATCAACGGCTTCGCGCCGCCCCGGCCCGCCCCGCCCCGGCCGGCCCCGACCCGCCCCGCTCAGCGCCGGCCGTGGGCGGCCGCGATCGAGGCATGATCCAGGAAACGGTCGACCTCCGCCGGGTCGGTCGCCCACGAGGTGACCAGGCGGATGCGCACCGTGCCGGGCGCGGGCTCGGCCCAGCGATAGAAGCCGGCCCCGGCCTTCTCCAGCGCCGCGACGGCAGGTTCCGCCAGATCGACGAACAGCTCGTTCGCCTCCACCGGATGGGCAAGCGAAACGCCGGGCAGCGACTGCAGACCATGGGCCAGCCGGGTTGCCATGGCATTGGCGTGGCCCGCCAGCGACAGCCAGAGATCGCCCGCCAGATAGGCGCGGAACTGGGCCGACAGGAAGCGCATCTTGGGGATCAGCAGGCCGGCGCGCTTGCGCAGATAGCCCATCGCCTCGGCAAGCTCGGGGTCGAAGACCACCACCGCCTCGGCCCCCAGCGTACCGTTCTTGGCCGAGCCGAAGCTCAGCACGTCGACACCGGCATCCCAGGTGATCTCGGCCGGCGCCACGCCCAGATGCACGCAGGCATTGGCGAAACGCGCGCCGTCCATATGCAGCCGCACGCCCTGCTCGCGGGCGATCGCGCCCGCCCGCCGCACCTGATCGGGGGTATAGACCGTGCCGGCTTCGGTCGCCTGGGTCAGCGTGATCGCCGCCGGCTGGGCGGCATGAACGAAGCCGCGCGGCGCCGCGGCCAGCCGCGCCGCCAGCTGGTCCAGATCCATCCGGCCGTGATCACCGGGCACGAGCGAGAGCTTGGCGCCGCCGGTATAGAATTCCGGCGCCGCGCATTCATCCATCTCCACATGCGCTTCGCTATGGGCATAGATCGTGCCCCAGCGCGGGGTCAGCACCGCCAGCGACAGCGCATTGGCGGCGGTGCCGGTGGGCGTCATGAACACCCGGACCTCGCGGCCGAACAGCACCGCCAGATCCTCTTCCAGCGCCGCCGAGACCGGATCATTGCCGTAGGATGGGACAGAGCCCTGATTGGCGGCGACCAGCGCCTCCATCACCTTGGGATGGGCACCCACGACATGATCGCTGTGAAAATTCATCGCATCCCCCTCTGCTTCGGACCACGATCGGTCTTGGCCGCACCCCGGCCACGCGGCGGGGCATGCGGGTCGTCGCGCGGCGCCTGCCGCCCGGTGCCGCCACGGGCTGCCGCCAGCGCCGGATCCAGCCGGAATTCGGCCGCAAGCTCCACATGGCGCGACCACAGGAACTGGTCGACCGGCATCACCCGGACCAGCCGGTAGCCGGCCGCGGCCAGGATCTTCGCGTCACGCACGAAGGTCACCGGATTGCACGACACCGCGGCGATCAGCGGAACGCCCGAGGCGGCCAGCTGTTCCGTCAGCGCCCGCGCGCCCGCCCGCGGCGGGTCGAAAACCGCTGCGTCCAGGATGGCGAGATCACGGGCAGAGGGCGGCCAGCGCATCAGGTCGCGCGGCTCCACCGTCACCCGGTCGGACAAACCCGCAGCAGCAGCGGCCCGCGACAGCGCCTCCAGCGCCGGGCCTTCCACCTCGGCCGCGATCACCCGGGCGCCGCGATGGGCCAGAGCGAGCGCGAAGGTGCCCGAGCCGGCGAAGAAGTCGCCGATCGTGCCGCCCTCTTCGATCACATGGCCGCAGACACCGGCGACGAAGCTCACCAGCGCCTCCTCGCCCGATGCGGTCGCCTGGGCGAAGCCGGCCGGCGGCGGTTCCAGCGCCACACCGCCGCGATGCACCACCGGCGCCTGGCGCCGCACCACCACCTCGGGCTCGGCCAGGATCGCCGGGGCATTGCCGGCGCGGGGCCCCCCGCGGGCGGGGCTCCTCTGCCGGCCCTTCTGGTTCCGGCCGCGGCCGCCGCGCTGCGGCTCGGGCACCGGATCGGGTTCGGGCCGCCACGAGATCCGGGCAAGGCCGGCGGTTTCGGCGAAGCGCGCCAGCGCCTGCAGCCCCTCGGCGTCGGGCGCCTGCGACAGCGTCAGCACCAGATCGACGCCGCCTTCGGTCGCCTCGGCATGGGCGTCCCGGAAATGGGTGGGATGGGGGTAGCCGTCGGGGCCGGCCATGAAGGCCCGCAGCTGCGGGATCAGCCGGTCGAGTTCGGGCACCAGCAGCAGGCAATGCTCCACATCGACGACATGGCGGCTGCCGGCCTCCATATAACCGACCACCGCCTTGCGGGCGGTCGCACGCAGCTTCCAGCTGGTCCGGCGACGTTCCTGCGGCTCTGCCGGCAGCATCGGCGCCAGTTTTGCGTCCTCGAAGCCGTTGCGGGCCAGGATGTCGGCGACCAGGCCACGCTTCCAGCCGCGATAATCGTGCAGCGCCATGTGCTGCAGGGCGCAGCCGCCGCAGGGGCCGAAATGCGGGCAGGCCGGCTCTACCCGCACGGGGCCCGGCTCCACCAGTTCCAGCCAGCGGGCACGAATGCGGTCGCGCTCCACCGTCTCCACGGTCGCCGCCACCAGATCACCCGGCAGGGCATGGGACACGAAGACCGGCCGGCCCTCATACGAGCCGATGCCGTCGCCATGGCTGCCCAGATCGGTGATCCTCACCTCGATCTGGGTGCCCGGGCGCAGCCCGCCCGCGTCATCCTCGTCACCCGGGATGCCGTCCAGTTCCGCATCTTCGCGGTCGTCGTCGCGATCGTCGTCCACACATCGTCTCGTTTTTTTGACGGGGCCGGTCCCATCATACCGCCGGCCCCTGGTCGAACATCGTTACAGGTGGTGCCGGGTCAAGGCTCGACCGGCCGCGGCGGGCCATAGGCCGCAGGCCGCCCCTCGCCCACCCTCAGCAGGCCTTCGGTGAAACAGCTGCCATCGGCCGCCAGCTGCCAGCAGCGGGCCTCGATCATCTGGCCGTCCTCGACCCGGAAGATCACCCAGATCAGCCCCGCCTCCCAGGCGCCGGCCAGATCGGCGGCCGAGGGCGCGGCCGCCATGTCCGGATGGCCATGATAGAGGCCGATCACCGGCGCTGTCCCGTCCTCCCGCGACCGGCGCTGCAGACGCAGGCGCAGGGCCGGGTCGATCTCGAAGGCCCGCCGCGGATCCGGGGCGAGGTTGATCGAGGCCACCGTTTCGGTCACCTCGATCCCATCGGCCCGGGCATGGCCCAGCAGCAGGCCGCAGCCTTCGGCCGGATAGGCGGCTTCGACCGTATCGACCGCCGCCCGCATCGCCGCCGGGCGGATCGTCACCCGCGGCGCCCGGATCATTTCGCCTCGGCCGCCGCAGCCGCGGCGTTCAGCGGGATGCGCCGGATCAGCAGGCCGGAGGCCCGGTCGATCACCACCAGCACCTGCGCGCCGTCGGCCCCTTCGGCGACCATCATCACATCCTCGCCCGCCGCGGCCAGGGTGACGACCTTCTCGTCCGACATCAGCGCCGGCCCGTCGCTGCCAACCGGGCGGAGCGGCCGGGCCGGGGCGGCAGGCGGGTTGGCGGTGCGGAAATCGCCGGCGATCTGGCCGGGCGCCGCCGGCTGCGGCGCCGGGGTGGCGGCCTCAGGCGTCGCCGGTGCCGTCGCAACCGGGGCCCCTGCCGGCTTCTGGTCCTTGTTAGACGTCGCCCGCTGGTATATCAGCACGCCTAGACCGGCACCGACCACCAGGATGGCGATGCCGAGCCCGATGATCACCCGCTTCAGAATGCGGGTCATGCGCTGTTCGATCGTCTCGGGCGCCTTGTCGTTCATCTGGAAGTCCCCGATCCCCCGAAGGGAGTTGATGTTTTGAGCGGACGCGATTCCCGCCGGCCCGGCGACGACGACCTGCCCCGCGAGACGGCGGTGCCGGCCCATTCCGACCCGACCGAAGAGTCTGACCTCATCGAGGGGTCTGACCTCATCGAAGACCCTGCCCTCATCGAAGACCCGGGCCTCATCGAAGACCCGGGCCTCACCCCGGACGACGACGCCGGGGCGGAGGAGGACGAGCCCCTTGCGGAGGTCGAAGCCGGCCTCGACGACGACGAGCTGTCGGCCCTTGAAGCCGCGGCGGTGCTGGGCGGCACGGTCGACATCACCCTGCCTGCCGGTTTCGCAGAGGAACGGGCGGATCGGCTGCTGGCCAATGCCGCGCCCTCGCTGTCGCGCGGGCGGGTCCAGGCGCTGATCCGCGACGGCCGGGTCACGCTCGACGGCGCGACGATAGCCGACGCCTCCCGGCGGGTAAAGCCCGGCCAGAAGCTGACCGTGACCGTGCCGGTGCCCGAGGAACGCCGCCTTGAGCCCGAGCCCATGGCGCTCGACATCGTTTACGAGGACGAGTGGCTGATCGTGGTCGACAAGCCGGCCGGGCTGGTGGTGCATCCGGGCGCCGGCAATGATCGCGGGACCCTGGTCTCGGGGCTGCTGGCCCATGGCGATGGGCGGCTGTCCTCGATCGGCGCCCCCACCCGCCCGGGCGTGGTGCACCGGATCGACAAGGACACCAGCGGCCTGATCGTTTTCGCCAAGACCGATGCCGCCCATCTGGCCCTGGCCCGGCAATTCGCCGACCACACCATCCGCCGCGCCTATACCGCCATCGTCTGGGGCGTGCCGGCGGTCGATCCCGGCCGGATCGAGGGCAATATCGGCCGCCACGCCACCGATCGCCAGCGCATGGCCGTGGTCACCCGCGGCGGCAAGCCTGCGGTGACCCATTACCGGATCGCCAATATGGTCGGCGTGGTGGAGGTGTCGGAAAAGCCTCTGGCCTCGGTGCTGGATTGCCGGCTGGAGACGGGGCGGACCCATCAGATCCGCGTCCACCTCTCTCATGTCGGCCATCCGCTGGTGGGCGACCCGGTCTATGGCCGCTGCCCCGCCCGCCTGCAGCGGATGGAAGATCCGCGGATCAAGGCCATGTGCAGCTTCCCGCGCCAGGCCCTGCATGCCCGCCGGCTGGGCTTCGTGCACCCGGTCACCGGGCGTCGCATGAAATTCGAAAGCCCCCTGCCGCAGGACATGCGGGAGCTTCTGGCTAGTTTGGAATTCTTCTAAAGTGTGATGGACGTCATCGTCCGGCTGTGTCAGTCTGGGGTACAAGACAAGCGTGCCCGGGAACGGGTGCGCCTGTCTACCCCGACCAAGGGCTCTACCCCGACCAAGGGCGGACCAGATGAGAGACTGCCTCACCCGGAAGGTGAAAACCGGGTACCGCAGATTCTCGCAGCCTCTTAAGGCGGTGGTAACGAAAGGCGTGACATCCTCGGGACGTCGAGGGGATGCATGGTCACGAAAAGAGCATGTCGTCCCCTGGGAACTTCGGGGTGATCATATCGGTTGGCCGGACAGAGAGACCGGAAGGCACGAAAGATCGGAACGCCTGACGCCACGGAATAATGTGGTGCGGCCGCATCCGGATGGACGACCGGGACGTAAGATTGGTGCAACCTGAAACGTAGGATATTGGGCGGCGGCTCGTATAAGCCTCAGAAGAGGGACGAAAACCGCCCGAGATGGACTCAACGGGTCACGCGCGCCGGAAACTGGCGCACTGCTTGCATATCTCCCCGCGACGGGACGCAAGGGCCTTCGCTCCGCATGGTGCGGACGAACCCTGCCGGTCGCACCAGGGAGAGGCGCGGCCGGACCCACCCCACCGGGACCTTGACTCCCCTGGGGTCAGTCGAGAGGAGGCACGTGCCATGGCTTCACGCACGCCCCGCACCGCCGGACGCGACAACATGTTCGATGCCGGCCTCGGCCCCTATCTGCAGCAGATCCGCCGCTATCCCGTGCTCGAACTTGAGCAGGAGCAGCGCCTTGCCCGTCGCTTCCGCGACGAAGGTGATGTACGCGCTGCGGATCAGTTGGTCAACAGCCATCTCCGCCTGGTCGCAAAGATCGCGATGGGCTATCGCGGCTATGGTCTGCCGCTGGCCGATCTGATCTCCGAAGGCAATCTCGGCATGATGCAGGCGGTGCATCGTTTCGACCCCGACCGGGGCTTCCGGCTCGCCACCTATGCGATCTGGTGGATCCGTGCGGCCATTCAGGAATACATCATGCGGTCCTGGTCGGTGGTCCGCATGGGCACCACCGCCTCGCAGAAGCGGCTGTTCTTCAACCTGCGCCGGGTGAAGAGCGAACTCGACATCATGGGCGAGGCCGGGCTCAACGACGATCAGGTCGCGATCATCGCCGAGAAGCTCGATGTCGAGCCCTCGGACGTGGTGGCCATGGAACGCTATCTGGACGGCATCGCCAGTTCGCTGAACGAGCCGGTGCGCCAGGAAGCCGATACCGAATGGCAGGACTGGCTGGAAAGCCCCGAGGACGACCAGGAAACCATGCTGGCCGAAGCCGAGGAAACCGGCCGCGCCCGCACCCTGATCGAAGGCGCGGTCGCAAGCCTCGGCGATCGGGAACGCGACATCTTCAGCCGCCGCCGCCTGGTCGACGCCCCGGCGACGCTGGAAGATCTGAGCCAGGTCTACGGCATCAGCCGCGAACGGGTGCGCCAGATCGAAGCCCGCGCGCTTGAGAAGGTCAGCCGCTGGGTGAAACGCGAAACCCGCCGTGAAATCGGCCGCACCCCGGTGCTGCCGGCGGTGGCGATGCACCACTGAGCCATTCGCCACTGCGCCCTGAACGATCACGATCGGGCGGATCTGCCTAAGCTTTCGGCAGATCCGCCCTTTCGCGTCCGGTGCCCGGCAGGGGTTGGAGGGGGAGCGAGACGACGAATTCGGCGCCGCTGCGGCCGGTGCCGAGGCCCAGCCGGCCCCCGAAGCTTTCGACGATCTGGCGGCTGATGGCGAGGCCGAGCCCGGCGCCGGTCTGCTGATGGGCGGAGCCGCGGGCGAATTTTTCGAAGATCCGCTCCCGATCCTCTTCGGGCACGCCGCGGCCGTTGTCACGCACGCTCGCTTCGTAGATGTCGCCGCGCACGCGGCTCGACACCACCACCTGGGGTGTGGGGTCGGTGTTGTATTTGATCGCATTGGCGATCAGGTTGACCATCACCTGGGCGAGCTTGTCGCGATCGCCCAGGATCAGGACATCGCGGGTCCGCGTGCCCCGTTTCAGCACCACGCCCGAGCGCAGGGCCAGCGCCTCGCAGCTTTCGATCGCCTGATCCAGCGCCATTTCCGGATCGAGCAGGCCCGGCGACCACGACAGGCCCCGGGTCTCCAGCAGGTTCATATCCAGAATCCCGTCCAGCAGCCGGGTCAGGCGCAGGCTTTCATTCTGGATGATGCCGAGGAACCGGAGCTTCTTCGCCTCGTCCAGATCCTGATTTTCAAGCAGGATGTCGCTGAACGAGCGGATCGAGGCCATGGGTGTGCGCAATTCGTGGCTGATCTGGCTCAGGAAATCATCCTTCTGCTTGTCGACCTCGCGCAGCCGGGCATTGGCCCGGGCCAGTTCCGCGGCCGTGCTCTCGATCTGCTGCGACTTCCGCTCCAGCTCGGCCGAATAGGCACGGATGCGCTCGGTCTCTCCCGCCAGCCGCTTCAGTTCTTCGACGCTGATCGTCTCGCTGGAAACGATGCGCGAAATCATGGTCCGGGCCGAGGCGGCGCCGATATGGGCGGCGAGCCGCTGCTCCACCGCGGTGATCAATTCGTCGCTCGCCACCGTAGCACGGCCCGCCCGGCGGTCGCGGACGAAGATCTGCACGGTTTCCGCCGGACCCAGCACCCGGTCGGCGATCTGGCGCAGTTCGGTGATCGGGGCCGTGCGGCGCAGCACCCGCTGCTCGCTCTCGGTCCGGCGGCGGAAGACATCGATGAACAGCGCCGATTGCAGCCGGGCGAGCGGCGTCGGCTCGGTCATCATCGAGACCACGACGAAGAGTGCGGTGTTGACGAACAGGCTCCAGAAGGCGGCATGCACCAGCGGGTCGAGCCCGCTCAACCCGAACAGCGTGCGCGGCTTCAGCCAGGCCCAGCCGAAGGGGCCGTTCTGCACCAGCGCGGTCGAGATCAGGAAATGGTCCTGGAAACTGGGCAGGAACAGCATATAGGCCCAGACCAGGAAGCCGGCGATCATGCCGGCGAGGGCCCCCTTGTGGGTTGCCCGCCGCCAGTAGAGCCCGCCGACCAGCGCCGGCAGAAACTGTGCTGCGCCACAGAACGAGATCAGGCCGATATCGGCAAGCGCCCCGGCCGTGGCGGCCAGGCGGAAATACAGAAAGCCCAGCAGGATGATGAACAGGATGCTGGCCCGGCGCGAGCCCAGGATGAAGCTGCGCACGGTTTCGGCATTGGCATCCGACAGCGACGAGAAGCGCAGCGCCAGCGGGGTCACGATGTGGTTGGAGATCATGGTCGAAAGCGCGATCGACGACACGATCACCATTGAGGTGGCCGAGGAAAACCCGCCGATGAAGGCCATCAGCGCGATCACGTCCTGGCCGGCATCCAGCGGCAGGGTCAGCACATAGAGGTCGGGATTGGCATCGGGCGGCAGGCGGTTGAGCCCGGTGACCGCGATCGGCAACACCAGCAGGCAGAAGACGAAGAGATAGAGCGGAAACAGCCACGAGGCGGTGCGCAGCTGGCGCTCGTTGGAATTTTCGACCACCGTCACCTGGAACTGGCGCGGCAGGCAGATGATCGCCGCACCCGACAGGATGCAGAGCGTGACCCAGCGCACGCCGAAGGTCTGCTGCGGATTGGTGAGGCTGACGGGCGCATCGGCAAGCGCGGCCGCGGGGGAGCCCGCCAGCCAGAACACCACCCAGAGCCCGACCGCGAGCAGCGCCACCAGCTTGACCACCGCTTCCAGCGCAATCGCCGCGATCACGCCGTGATGGCGCTCGTTCACGTCGATATTGCGCACGCCGAACATGATCGAGAAGACCGCGAGCCCCAGCGCCACCCAGGCGCCCGACCAGTAGTCGGGCACCAGATCGATCTTGGTGGCGGTGACGGCACCCGCCGGGAAGGTGATCACCTGGAAGCTGGCGGTCAGCGCCTGCAGCTGGAGGGCGATGTAAGGCGTGGTCACGACCAGGGCCACCAGGGTGACCACGGCGCCCAGCGCCGGGTTCTTGCCGAACCGGGCCGAGATCAGATCGGCGATCGAGGTGGTGTTGTGCACCCGCCCGACGGTGACCAGCTTGCGCAGGAACACCCACCAGCCGGTGAACACGATGGTCGGGCCGATATAGATCGTGGCGAATTCAAGCCCGCTGCGCGCCGCGGAGCCCACCGCACCGAAAAAGGTCCACGAGGTGCAGTAGACCGAAATCGACAGGGTGTAGATCAGCGGCGAGGCCGACCAGCGGGCGCGCCCGGCCCGGGCCTGCCGGTCGCAGATGAAGGCCACGGTGAACAGCACCGCGACATAGAGCAGACAGACGGTGATGACCAGATTGGCCTGGAGCATCGGTTCAGCCCCGCCCTGCCCGTCTGCGCGGCGCATGGGGCCCCGTCGCCGTTTCCTGCCGGCGCAGCCGCTCTGCCACGATGAAGGCGCCGGCCACGATCAGCGCCCAGACCCCGAACAGATAGACCACGATCAGCGGAATGCCGGCGATCTGCACCGGAGCCGTGAAGATCAGGATGATCGGCGGCATCAGCAGCAGAATGGCGGCATAGGGCAGCACGCCGGCCAGGTCGCGGATCCCCTGCCCCTGCTCGTGCCCCCCGCCGTCATCGACGGGATCGGTCTCCATGCCTGCGGACTTTCGGTAAGATCAGGCCCCGACGAAATGGCTGACCCGTTCGACGATATGGGCGTTGGAAAAGGGCTTCACGATGAAGGCGCTGGCGCCGATCTGCTCGGCCATCTCGCGGTCATGGGCCTGGCCCTTGGCCGTGAGCACGATCACCGGCAGCCCGCCGATCGTCCGATCGGTCCGGATCGCCCGCAGCACGTCGAAACCGTTCATGCCCGGCAGCATGACGTCGAGAATCACGGCCTGAAACGGCTGTCGTCTGAGCCGGTCCAGCGCATCCGCGCCATTGGCGATGGTGTCGACCTCGAAGCCTGCCCGCGTGAGTATGAAGCTCAGCGACTCCGCGATATTCGGCTCATCTTCGGCGATGAGTATGCGCGCCCTTGACAAGGCATCTATCCTCCCCGGTTTTTTGTTCAGCCTACAGCCATCACCGACCCGCCCCCAAGGGTTTTCCGGATCATGTGATCAACGGGGCTTCCTGGCGATGGTCGCAACCGTTGCGCGGACAGAGCCGGCAGACCGTGCCGAGGGGGATGGTGGCGGTGGCCCGGTCGATGCCGTCGCCCTGCATCAGCCGGTCGGCATCGGCGGCCGCGGCGGCCAGCATCACCGACAGCAGGTGCCGGGGCCGGTCGGCCGCAGGCGGCCGCTTTTCCACCGCGCGGGCGAAGAACAGGAAGGCATCGCCCGAGGGCAGTTCACCGAAGGCGCGCGCCGTGACCCCCGGGGTCTGAAAGGCGCCATAGATCGGCCAGAGCGGGCAGGCATTGCCATAGCGCGGCAGCGGCAGCCGCGGCAGCGACATGCGCTTGGTCACATAGCCGGAACTGTCGGAGCGCATGAAGGCGAAGCGCACCCCTTCGGCGCCCGGCCGGCGGAGCGTGGCGGCCCGGTGCGCGGCCTGTTCATAGGAAACGCCGAAGATCCGGCCCAGCCGGTCCAGGTCGTAGCGATGGCGCTCCGCCGCCTCAAGAAAGCGGTCATAGGGCATGACGATGGCGGCGGCCATGTAGGATTGCAGCGCCGCCGCGGCCAGCACCCGCGCCTCGTCGGTGCCGAGTGCCGGATGGGCGGCGACGAAGGCCTCGATCTCGTCCCCCGCCAGCACGGCGGCAAGATCGCGCAGCAGGCCGAAGCGCCGCCGCTCGGGCGTCAGCGGATCATCCTCGGGCAGGGCGATCCCCAGCCGGGCGGCGGCGGCAGCTTCGGGCATTTCTCCCCGCCGCAGCCCCGCGCGGAACCCCTCGGCCGCCGTTTCGAGGAACGGAAAATGATTGCCGGTCTCATAGATGAATGTGTCGACATGCTCCATCACGGTCGAGGACCGGACCCGCATATGGGCGCTGTCGAAAAAACCGGCCAGACGCTGAGCGGTTTCCGCCAGGCGGTGGCTGTCCGAGGCGACGATGGCGGTGAAACGCGCCCGGTCCGCCTCTTCCAGATCGCCGCCTTCCAGGATTTCGGCCGCCGACGACACCGCCGCCGCCCGGGTCAGGATCCGGTGGACGCTCTCGCCCAGGAAGGGGTCGTGGTTCAGCCGGTCGGCCATGGCCAGCACCACCTGGCGCTGATCCATCCAGGCCCGGTAGACCCCCAGCAGCAGCGCCGCCCAGCCGGGGGCCCGGCCGACCAGTTCCTCGGCCGCTTCGGCGGGCGGCGCGCCATCGGACACCGCCGGATCGGCGGCAATCTCGTTCAGCATGTCGACCAGCCGACGCTCGGCACCGCCATCCAGCAGGCTGCGGGGCACGCCGATCCCGCGGGCGATCCGGTCCAGCAGCTCCCCCGCCACCGGCCGGCGATCATGTTCTATCAGGTTGAGATAGGCCGCAGAAATCCCTGCGCGACGCGCAAGCGCGCCCTGCGTCAACCCCGCCTCCTTGCGCAGGGTCCGGATCTTCATGCCGGTCAGCGTGCGCGACATCTCCCCTCTCCCACCAGCGCTCTTGTAAATTAATCACAAAACAGGGACATATCGACTCAAAAGATTTACAAAATTATATAACCAAAACAATGACTTATTGAAACACGCCACAAATGAGGGAAGGATAGTGCCCAGGCGGGAACGCCTGACGCGCCGGCCCGCGGATCGGCGCGATCAAGATACGGGAGGAGACATAATGAGCATCGTTCGGATGAACCGACGTGCCTTCCTGAGGAGCAGTGCACTCGTCGGTGCCGGGCTCGCCGTACCGACCATCTTCACCAGCGCCTCCAGAGCCGCGGACTTCTGCAACGCACCGACCGGCAGCACCGTGACCCTCGGCTTCAACGTGCCCCAGACGGGGCCCTATGCCGACGAGGGTGCGGACGAACTGCGCGCCTATCAGCTGGCCGTCAAGCACCTCAACGGCGAGGGCGACGGCGGCATGCTGAACACGTTCAAGGGCTCGCAGCTGAAGGGCAACGGCATCCTGGGCAAGAAGGTCGTCTTCGTCACCGGCGACACGCAGACCAAATCCGATGCGGCCCGCGCCTCGGCCACCCGCATGATCGAGCGTGACGGCGCGATCATGATCACCGGCGGCTCGTCGTCGGGTGTGGCCGTGGCGGTGCAGTCGCTTTGCCAGGACGCCGGCGTGATCTTCATGTCCGGCCTGACCCATTCCAACGACACCACCGGCAAGGACAAGCGCCGCAACGGGTTCCGGCACTTCTTCAATGCCTATATGTCGGGTCAGGCGCTGGGGCCGGTGCTGGGCGAAGCCTATGGCAAGGACCGCAAGGCCTATCACCTGACCGCCGACTATACCTGGGGCTGGACCCAGGAAGAATCGATCAAGGCGGCCACCGAGAAACTGGGCTGGAAGACGGTCGCGACCGTCAGAACCCCGCTCGGCGCGGCGGATTTCTCGCAGTATCTGACCCCGGTGCTGAGCTCGGGCGCGGATGTGCTGATCCTCAACCACTATGGCGGCGACATGATCAACTCGCTGACCCAGGCGGTGCAGTTCGGCATGCGCGACAAGCAGGTGAACGGCAAGAATTTCGAGATCGTCGTCCCGCTGTTCTCGGAACTGATGGCCCAGGGTGCGGGCGATGCCGTGAAGGGCATCTACGGCACCGCCAACTGGGACTGGAAGCTGGAGGACGAAGGCACCAGGGCCTTCACCAAATCCTTCGGTCAGGAATACGGCCAGCCGCCGTCGCAGGCCGCCCACACCTGCTATGTGCAGGCCCTGCTCTACGCCAATGCCTGCGAAATGGCCGGCACCTTCAATCCCGAGGGTGTGGTCAAGGCGCTGGAGGGCTTCAAGTTCGACGGGCTCGGCAACGGCCCCACTCTCTATCGTGCCGACGATCACCAGTGCTTCAAGCCGGTGCTGGTCGTGCAGGGTAAGGAGAACCCGTCCGACAAGTTCGACCTGATGCGCATCGTCAAGCAGGTGCCCACCGAGGACGTGATCTACGACGCCGCGATGTTCGGCGGCGAGCTCGGCCCGGTCAACTCCCGCTGCTGACCCGTTGAGGGATCCAGGGCCGGCCCCGGCGACGGGACCGGCCCGTCCTCATATGCGCGCGTCGCGCATGCGCGTATCTCCTGCCCTCTTGGAAGCGGCCCGCGCAGGCTGGGCTGGGAAAAACCCATGGACGCATTCGCTCTCCAACTGCTCAACGGTCTGGACAAGGGCGGCGCCTATGCGCTGATCGCCCTGGGCCTCACTCTGGTCTTCGGCACGCTCGGTGTGGTGAATTTCGCCCACGGCGCCCTGTTCATGATCGGCGCCTTCATCGCCGTCAGCGTGAACGGGCTGCTGCGCCTGGAAACCGTGACCATCGATCCCACCAAGCTGACCCCCTGGGGATCGCCCATGGAGGTGCGCACGCCCCTGGTCCAGGCCTGGCTGGGCGATTTCGGCGGCTTCCTGCTGCAGTATTCGGTGCCGCTGTCGATCCTGGTCGCGATACCGGTGATGCTGCTGCTGGGCGTCGCCATGGAACGCGGGCTGATCCGCTATTTCTACCGCCGCACCCATGCCGAACAGATCCTGGTGACCTTCGGCCTCGCCATCGTGCTGCAGGAGCTGATCAAGGCCGCCTTCGGCGCCAACCCGATCTCGATGGCCGCGCCGCCGGCCTTTTCGGGCAGCGCCAATATCGGCGAGTGGATCGGGCTCGGCGCCGGGGTGATCTATCCCTGGTGGCGGCTGGTCTATCTGGGCTTCGCCCTGGTCATCATCGCGGGCGTGATCGCCTTCCTGCAATTCACCACCTACGGCATGGTCGTGCGGGCCGGCATGCAGGACCGCCAGACCGTCGGCTTCCTGGGCATCAACATCCAGCGCCGCTTCACGATCGTCTTCGGCATCGCGGCCGCGGTCGCCGGCATGGCGGGGGTGATGTACACGCCGATCGTGCCGCCCAGCTACCATATCGGCATGGAATTCCTGGTGCTCTCCTTCGTCGTCGTCGTGGTCGGCGGCATGGGATCGATCAGCGGTGCGGTCGCCGCCGGCTTCCTGCTCGGCATCCTGCAGAGCTTCGCCTCGATGACCGAGGTGAAGGCCGTGATCCCCGGCATCGACCAGGTGATCGTCTACCTCGTCGCCGTCGCCGTGCTCCTGATCCGGCCGCGCGGGCTGATGGGTCGCAAGGGCGTGATGGAGAACTGAGATGCGCACGCTTCGCCACGACCTGATCTATATGGCCGTCTTCACCCTGGTCATCCTGACCATGCCGCTGTGGATGCAGCCCTTCGGTGCCGCCTATCCCGATCTGCTCCAGCGGTTCGCGATCTACGGCATTCTGGCCATCGGCTTCAATGTCCTGTTCGGCATGACCGGCTATCTGTCCTTCGGCCATGCCGCCTTTCTGGGCGTCGGGTCCTATGCCGCGATGTGGTCGTTCAAGCTGCTGACCATGAGCGCCATCCCGGCGCTGATCTTCGGCGTGCTGGTCTCCGGGGTGTTCGCCGCTGTGATCGGCTTCATCAGCCTGCGCCGCAGCGGCATCTATTTCTCGATCCTGACGCTCGCCTTCGCCCAGATGTCCTACAATCTGGCATATTCGGTGCTCACCCCCATCACCAATGGTGAGACCGGGCTGCAGCTGTCGCAGAGCGACCCCAGGGTCATCGATGCGGCGCTGGGCGTCGAGCCGACCGTCGGCCTGCCGGTGCCGACCATCTTCGGCATGGATATGAGCGGCTTCGGCGGGTTCTATTTCTGCGCGGTGCTGCTGATCCTGGGCTTCTTCCTGACGCTCCGGATCGACAATTCGCCCTTCGGCATGATGCTGCGGGCGATCAAGTCGAACCAGACCCGCATGGCCTATACCGGCTTCAACACCCGGCCCTATACCATGGCCGCCTTCGTGATCTCAGGCATGTATGCGGGCCTCGCCGGTGCGCTGCTGGTGGTGACCGACCCGCTGGCGGGGGCAGAGCGCATGCAGTGGACGGCCTCGGGCGAGGTGGTGCTGATGACCATCCTGGGCGGCGCCGGCACCCTGCTCGGCCCGCTGATCGGGGCGACCGTCATCAAGTATTTCGAGAACATCTTCTCGGCCTATCACCATGCCAAGCTGGAAGATGCGCTCTCCTTCCTGCCCGACGGGCTGCAGCATACCATGGTAACGGTCATCTCGCCGTTCGTAGGCGAGGGCTGGCACCTGACGCTCGGCCTGATCTTCCTGGTGATCGTGATCTTCCTGCCCGGCGGGCTGATGGAAGGCGCCCGGCGGATCCGGGCGGCCTGGACACGGCGCCGGCAGCCTGCGACGGCGGATCAGACCACGGGCGGCCTGCGCCCGGCCAAGGCGGAATAGGAGATGACGGCCATGGAGAATGCAGTCCTCCACGTCGCCGATGTGCAGAAGAATTTCCGGGGTCTGAAGGCGCTGTCGGATATCGACCTCCAGGTCATGGAGGGCACCACCCACGCCATCATCGGCCCGAACGGCGCCGGCAAATCCACTTTGCTCAACGTCTGCATCGGCCGGCTGCCGCCGGATTCGGGTGCCGTGGTGTTCGACGGCGAGGTCATCACCGGCAAGAAGCCGCACGAGATCAACCAGATGGGCATCGCGCGCGTCTTCCAGACGCCCGAGATCTTTCCCGATCTCACCCTCTTGCAGAATGTGATGGTGCCGGCCTTCGCGAAGCGCGACGGATCGTTCAGGCTCAACCCGTTGCAGATGGTGTCGGCCCAGGCGGCGATCCGCGACGAGGCGGAACACTGGCTGACCGATGTCGGGCTGAAAGAACATATGCACCGCACCGCCGGCAGCCTGTCGCGCGGCGACAAGCGGCGGCTGGAACTGGCCATGGCGCTGGTCCAGCACCCCCGCCTGCTGCTGCTGGACGAGCCCACCGCCGGCATGTCGCGCCACGACACCAACTCCACGATCGATCTGCTGAAGAAGATCAAGGAGCGCGGCATGACCAAGGTGATCATCGAACACGACATGCATGTGGTGTTCTCTCTGGCCGACCGGATCACCGTGCTGGCCCAGGGGCGGATCATCGCCGATGGCGCGCCCGACGAGGTGCGCGCCAATCCGAAGGTGCGCGAGGCCTATCTCGGAGGAAACCACTGATGAACGCGATGCCTTCCGCCGGGCCGGCCGCCGCCTCCGCCAAGGCCCCCTATTTCAGCGTGCGCAACATTCACGCCTATTACGGCGAAAGCTACATCGTCCAGGGGGTCAGCTTCGACATGGCCGAGGGCGATGTCGTCGCCCTGCTCGGCCGCAACGGCGCCGGCAAGACCTCGACGCTGCGCACCCTTGCCCGGGCCACCGACCCTGAACTCAAAAGCGGCGAGATCTGGCTGAACGGCGCCGCGCTCCACAAAATGCGCGATTTCGAGGCGGCCAAACACGGCGTGCAGCTGGTGCAGGAAGACCGCCGGATCATCCCCGGCCTGACGGTGGAAGAGAACCTGCAACTGGCCCAGATCGCCGAGCCCAAGGGCTGGCCGCTGGAGCGGATCTATGAACGCTTCCCGCGGCTTGCCGAACGGCGCCACCAGGAAGGGGTGACGCTGTCGGGCGGCGAACAGCAGATGCTGGCGGTCGCCCGCGCCCTTGCCCGCGACCTGAAGCTTCTGCTGCTGGACGAGCCCTATGAAGGGCTGGCGCCGGTGATCGTGGAAGAGATCGAGCGCATCGTCGCCGAGATCAAGCAGATGGGCATCACCACCATCATCGTCGAACAGAACGCGGTTGCGGCGCTTCAGCTCGCCAACCGCGCGCTGATCCTGCATATGGGCGAAATCGTCTTCGACGGCTCGGCGCAGGCCGTGCTCGACGATGCGGAGCTGCGGAACGAGTATCTGGCGATCTGAGACCGGCCAGACCTTACGACGACGGCATCACCCGGTGATGCCGTCGCCCCATTCTTCGCGCAGCTTTTCCTGGCGGGCTTCGAGTTTCGCGACCGAGCGGTCATGGCCGGCATCGGCGAAGACGCCGGCGACCAGCGGCGCCAGCCAGACCAGCGACCAGCCGACACCGGCGGCACCATACATCTGCAGCCAGACGATCGGATCGCCGACCATCATCCGCGCCTGCGACAGCAGATGGCCGGTCAGCCACAGATCGCGCAGCACCGGCAGCACACCGGCCAGATTGCAGGCGGTGATGCATTTGGCGGTATAGGCGCCGGGCCGGTTTTCCATGAACACCGCCACCAGCGACGGCGCCATGCCGATCGCCAGCACCAGGGCGGTGGGCGTCGCGAAGATCGCGAGCGTGCCCAGCACCGCCAGAAAGGTCAGCGGCAGGGTCATGCTCTTCTGTTTGGCCGGCGCGCGCCGGGCCGCGGTCTTCTTCTTCGCCATCCTTGCCCCCGCCGGTCAGACGTCGCCCAGGGTGAGTGCCGCCAGCACCCCGAGCAGGATCATATAGCCCAGCATCGCCGCCACCTGCCGGCCGAAATGCTGCGCCTCCAGCCGCCGTGCCGCCCGGGTCTCGTTCAGCCGGCGGATGCCGAAAGACAGCTGGGCATGCAGCGCCTGGGCATTGGCCATGCCGCGGTTGTCGGCCTCGCGCCGTTCGGGATTGTCGACGATCGCCCGAAGCGCACTCAGGGAGCCGAGCGGCGCCACCCGCTCCAGCTCCTTCTCCATCCATTCCCGCGTGGTCTTGGCGTTATAGCTCTGCACCACCGGCCCCAGCCGCTGTACCAGCCAACGGGCCAGCATCGGCACCCGCACCTGAGGCTGGGTTTCCTGAGCCAGGCTCAACAGGTTGAGCTGGGCAAGCCGTTCCGAGGCCTCGCCGTCGCCGCCCACCACCACGCCGCGCAGCGCCCCGGCATAAGAGATGCTGAGTTTGGTGGCGATGAAGGCGGCAATATGGCGGTCGACCGGCGCCGTGCCCCGCCCCGCCCCGCGGGCGCGGTGATCCAGCGCCATCAGCAGGTCGGCCACGCTCTGCGGATAGGCGTCGGCGACCAGCGGGCTCAGGCATGGCAGGGTCGGGTTCAGGTCGTAGAGCACCCGCTCCAGCCCGAAGCCCATCATCGGCTCGGCCACGAAACCGCGCAGCCGCATGAAATCGGCCATCTCGCTCTGCGCCAGGCGCCGCTTGGTCTGATCGTTCGGATCGACCAGGCTGAGCCCGATCATCGGCAGGCCTTCCATCAGCATTTCGGCCATGGCCTGGCGGGTGTCGCGGTCGTCGTCGAGAAAGGCGACCGCGATCAGCGGCCCCAGCCCGTCCTTCATCACCGCCACATGGCGCAGCCGCAGCGGCCCCTCGGGATCGAGCGCCCCCAGCACACGGGCCAGCGTGGCATCGCCGCCCGGCCCGGCATCGACCCGGCCGGCGGCGATCGCCTGGGTGATCATGTTGCCGCGCCGCTCGTCGCCGATCGCCCGGGCGACCCAGCCGTCGAGCTTTTCGTCGATCACGATCCTGAGCGATTCCCGCCAGTTCTCGGCCAGCGCGGTGGCGAGACTCATGGCATTGGTGTGCTCGATGCCCTTGAAGATGAAGGATCGCGCCGCCTGCGGCCGGGTGGAATGCATGGCGCCGATGCTGCGCCGGCCGTCCAGCCAGGCCCTGACCTCTTCATAGCCCCAGCGTTCCTCGGCATTGTCGCTCAACAACCCGCGCAGCAGGCCGCCGACATCGGTGCCGAACCGCGCCCGATCGGTCAGCGCCACATAGGATCCGCGCTCCAGCCGGCGGCGCATCAGATCTGCCGCGGCATCCGCACTTTCCAGCCCCGGCACCCGGCGGGCCAGCGCCGAGGCGAAAAGCGCGCCCAGCGCAAAAAAATCCTCGCGCGGGCCGCCCTCGCCCCGCCCGGCCGGCAGGGCGGCCGCCCGTTCGACGCTTTCAAAGGCGATCGGCTGGCCCTCGCCCGGCGGGCCGCACAGACAATCGCCCAGCGCGATGCGGGTCCGGGCCAGATCGGCGAAATAGAGATTGTCGAGCGCGATCGCCCGATGCGCCATGCGCGCGTCGTGCAGCGCCTTCAGCGCCGCGATCAGCGGCCGGAGCAGCAGCCGCGACAGTTCCAGATCGTCGCGGTTCTGGCCGTCGGTCTTCAGCCAGTCGATCACCCGGCCGCCGAGCGGGCGTTCCAGGATCACCGCGAAACGCCGGCCCTTGCCGTCGCCCGGGTCGATCACCCCGCCTTCGACGGTGCGCAACAGCCCGGGCTGATCGATCCGGCGGACCACCCGCAGCCAGTCGTCGCGCACCGGCCGGCCACGCCGGGCGACCAGGGCGATCAGCGGCCGGTCCTTCTCGCGCAGATCCTCGGCGCCGAAAGCCTCGACATGCGGCCGGTCGAACTCCTCCAGCCGCACGCCCGGTATCATCCGGTAGCGTCCGCCGATGATGGTATGTTCGGTCTGCCCGGCTTCCGACATCCAGACGCGCCCCGCCCCTGACCTCTGCGTCCCCTGACCTCTGCGTCTTCCGGCCGCGCCGTTCCCCTCCGGTCGCGGTCCCCCACC
Source organism: Tistrella mobilis (assembly GCF_039634785.1). Taxonomy (NCBI): domain Bacteria; kingdom Pseudomonadati; phylum Pseudomonadota; class Alphaproteobacteria; order Geminicoccales; family Geminicoccaceae; genus Tistrella; species Tistrella mobilis. The sequence continues at coordinate 116,062 of NZ_JBBIAB010000015.1, forward strand.
TGTATACCCGGTTCCGGAGGATGCTGCACGGCCGAAGGGGCGCCTCAACGACAGGGCCGCCGGCAGAAATCCACCGGCGGCCCTGATCCCGTCCCGTCCTGCGACGATCCGATCAATCGATGAACGGATCGTGGACCAGGATGGTGTCCTCGCGCTCGGGGCTGGTCGACAGCAGCGCCACCGGCGCCTCGATCAGCTCTTCCACCCGGCGGATGTACTTGATGGCGGTCGCCGGCAGATCGGCCCAGGACCGCGCGCCCTGGGTGCTCTCGCTCCAGCCCTCGATGGTCTCGTAGACCGGCTCGATCTCGGCCTGGGCCCGCGGGCTCGACGGCAGATAGTCGATGACCGCCCCCTTGTGGCGATAGCCGGTGCAGACCTTGATCTTCTCCAGCCCGTCGAGCACGTCGAGCTTGGTCAGCGCGATGCCGTCGATGCCGCCGGTCTTGATGGCCTGGCGAACCGCAACCGCATCGAACCAGCCGCAGCGGCGCGGACGGCCGGTGACGGTGCCGAATTCATGGCCGCGCTCGCCCAGCAGCTTGCCGATCTCGTCATGCAGCTCGCTCGGGAAGGGGCCCGAGCCGACGCGGGTGGTGTAGGCCTTGGTGATGCCCAGCACATAGCCGATCTGGCCGACCGCGAAACCGCTGCCGGTCGCCGCCTGCGCCGCCACCGTGTTCGACGAGGTGACGAAGGGATAGGTGCCGTGGTCGATGTCGAGCATCGCCCCCTGGGCGCCCTCGAACAGGATGCGCTTGCGGGCGCGGCGGGCCTCGTTCAGCGTCCGCCAGACCGGGTCCATATAGGGCAGCAGCTTCGGCGCGATCTCGTCGAGCTTCGCCATCACCTCGTCGCGCGAGAACCGCTCTTCGGCGCCGAGGCCGGTGAGCAGCGCGTTGTGGTGCAGCAGCAGATCGTCGAGCTTGGTCGCCAGCAGGTCGCGATCGGTCAGGTCGCAGAGGCGGATCGCCCGGCGGGCGACCTTGTCCTCGTAGGCGGGCCCGATGCCGCGGCCGGTGGTGCCGATCTTGTTGCCGCCGCGCGCGGCTTCACGCGCGCGGTCGACCACGCCGTGCAGCGGCAGGATCAGGCAGACATTCTCGGCGATGCGCAGCGTGTCGGGGGTGATCTTCACCCCCAGCTTGCCGATCCGGTCGATCTCGTCGAGCAGGGCCCAGGGATCGACGACCACGCCATTGCCGATCAGCGACAGCTTGCCCCGCACCACGCCCGACGGCAGCAGGCTGAGCTTGTAGGTCTTGCCGTCGATAACCAGCGTGTGACCGGCATTATGGCCGCCCTGGAACCGCACCACCACGTCGGCACGGTGCGACAGCCAGTCGACGATCTTGCCCTTGCCCTCGTCGCCCCACTGGGAGCCGACAACGACCACGTTGCTCATGAGCTTACGCCCCCCGGATATCGATGGCGTCGAGCGGGATGGCATCAGCCCCCCGCAGGATGTGGGAACAGCCCTGCGCGCGCGCCTCCGCGACAGGGTCGGTCTCGGGCGCAAGGCCCTGGACGGTGATCCAGCCGTCGGCACGGAAGGTACGGCCCGCAACCGGGCCGCAGCCGAACGGCAGGTAGAGGTGACGCGGCCGAACGGGCGCATCGATCGCCCGGAGCACGCTGTCCATATAAAGACTGAAGCCGGTGGCGGGCTCGCCGCCGCCGTTCTGATCGGCCCCGGCGACATAGCGGCCGCCGCTGCCCAGCTCTCCGCGCACGCCGGCTGCAAACAGCGAGAAGCTGACGCCGGTCTGATAGTCGAGCCCGCGATGCTCGATCGGATCGATCGTCACCTGGGCATCCAGATCGGCCAGGTCGATGACCCGGACCACATCGGCGACCATGGCGACCAGGCGGCGCGCCTCGGCCGGCAGCTCCAGCGCATCCAGCCGGGCCAGCGCCTCGGCGGCGATGCCCGCGGCATCCAGCAGCCCGGCATAGAGCGGTGCCGCGGCGCCGGCGAGTTCGGCCACCGCCGTCGGATCCTTGCGGTCCAGCGCCTCGCGCAGCGGGCCCAGCTGATCGGTCGGCAGGCCGAAGGCCTCGGCCACCACATCGACCATGGTCGGCAGGTTGAGATCGATGGTCAGCCCCTTCACGCCGATGCCGGTCAGTGCCTCGGCGGCCAGCCGCACCACCTCGGCATCCGCCGTGGGTTCGGGCGCGCCGATCAGCTCGATACCGACCTGGGCGAACTGGCGTTCGGGCCGCAGCATGCCGCCGCGCACGCGCAGCACCTGGCCGGCATAGGACAGGCGCAGCGGCCGGGCGGCATGGGCCAGGCGGGTGGCGGCGATGCGGGCCAGCTGCGGCGTCATGTCGGCGCGCACGCCCATCATCCGCTGCGACACCGGATCCATCACCCGGAAGATCTGGGCGGCGAGCAGCCGGCCCGGGCCGGTCAGCAGGCTGTCTTCGAATTCCACGAGCGGCGGCTTCACCCGCGCATAGCCTTCGGCCGCGAAATGAGCCATCAGCCGCTCGATCGTCTGCGCCTCGAAGGCGGCATCGGGCGGCAGAAGGTCCTGCAACCCGTTCGGCAGGAGCGCGCGCTGGCGGTCGTCGATCATCGGCCCCGGTCTCAACCCATGGAAAATATCCGGACCGTGTCTTTCCACGGCCGGTTCAGGACGCACGAAGGCCGTCACGACCCCGTTTCCCGGGTGCCGGCGGCCGGGGCGGAGTGTAGCCCCCCGGGCCCCGGCACTCAACCGCAAACGCACGAAACCGGCCGCCCCCGAGGGAACGGCCGGTTTCGCAGGTTGACGGCGAGCGTGGGCCCGCAAGCCGGGCACGATCGCAGAAGGCGCTCAGAAGCTGAGCGACAGGGCCGTGATCACGTTCGGCAGGCCCTGGACCTGCTTCAGCACCGCCTCGCGCAGGGGCTGGTCGACCTCGATCAGGCAGATCGCGCGGGCGCCGGGCGCCTGACGGCCGAGATGGAAGCTCGCGATGTTGATGCCCGATTCGCCGAGCGTGCGGCCGACGCCGCCGATGAAGCCCGGCTTGTCGTTGTTGACCACGAACAGCATGTTCTCGGCCAGTTCGGCTTCGATCGCCACATCCTCGACCGAGACCAGACGCGGGCGGTTGCCGGCGATCAGGGTGCCGGCGACGCTGCGGCCGCCGCGCTCGTCCGACACGGTCAGCTTGATCTGGGTCTGGAAATCGGTCGCCTTGTCGCTGCGCACCTCGGTCACCGAGATGTTGCGCTCCTTGGCGACGATCGGGGCGTTGACCATGTTGACGCTGTCGAGCAGCGGGCGCAGCAGGCCGGTCAGCAGGGCCGCGGTGATCGGCCGGGTGTTGAGGGTGGCAACCTGGCCCGAATACTCGACGGTCACGCCGCGCAGGCCGGTTTCGGCCAGCTGGCCCGCAAAGCTGCCCAGCTGTTCGGCCAGCTTCATATAGGGCTTCAGCTTCGGCGCCTCTTCCGCGGTCACCGACGGCACGTTGATCGCGTTGGTGATGGCACCGGTCAGCAGGTAGTCGGCCATCTGCTCGGCCACCTGCAGGGCGACGTTCTCCTGCGCCTCGACGGTGCTGGCGCCCAGATGCGGGGTGGCGACCACGCGCTCGTCACCGAACAGCGCATTCTCCTTCGCCGGCTCTTCGGCGAAGACGTCGAGGGCCGCCCCCGCCACCTTGCCGGAGTCGAGCGCCGCCTTCAGGTCCTTTTCGACCACCAGGCCGCCGCGGGCGCAGTTCACGATATAGACGCCGTCCTTCATCCTGGTGAAGGCGTCGGCGCCGATGATACCGCGGGTGCCGTCGGTCAGGGGCGTGTGCAGGGTGATGACGTCGGCGCGGCGGAACAGCTCGTCCAGCTCCACCTTCTCGACGCCCAGATCCTGCGCGCGCTCGGGCGACAGGAAGGGATCGAAGCCGATCACCTTCATCTTCAGGCCCTGGGCGCGATCGGCGACGATGGCGCCGATATTGCCGACGCCGATCACACCGAGGGTCTTGCCCGTCACTTCCACGCCCATGAAGCGGTTCTTTTCCCACTTGCCGGCATGGGTCGAAGCATTGGCCGCCGGGATCTGACGCAGCATCGACAGCATCAGCGAGATCGCATGCTCGGCGGTGGTGATCGAGTTGCCGAAGGGCGTATTCATCACGACCACGCCATGGGCCGAGGCGGCCGGGATGTCGACATTGTCGACGCCGATGCCGGCGCGGCCGACGACACGCAGATTGGTTGCGGCCGCCAGGATGTCCTTGGTGACCTTGGTGGCCGAGCGGATGGCCAGGCCGTCATACGCGCCGATCACCGCGCGCAGCTCGTCCGGGGTCATGCCCGGCTTCACGTCGACCTCGATCCCGCGCGAGGCGAAGATCTCGGCGGCGGCGGGGCTCATCTTGTCGGAAATCAGGACCTTGGGCATGGGAAGTCTCCATCGCGGGCCGCACGCCCGCCCGCAGGATCATGCGGGCGGGCGGGGCACCGTTTTCGAACCGGGAATTCGGGGAAATAAGGTCGTATGGAGCGGGAGGCTCAGATGCAGGGGCTCAGGCCGCGGCGGCCTTGGCCTTCACCTGATCCCAGGCCCAGTCGAGCCAGGGCAGCAGCGCTTCCAGATTGGCGCGCTCGACGGTCGCACCACCCCAGATGCGCAGGCCCGCCGGGGCATCGCGATAGGCACCGATATCCAGCGCCGCACCCTCGGCATCCAGCAGACCGGTCAGGTCCTTCTGGACCTTCGCCTGACCGGCGGCATCGAGACCCTGGAACCAGGGGTCAACGATCGCGAGGCAGATCGAGGTCGGCGAGCGGGTGGCGGCATCGGTGGCGAGGAAATCGACCCAGTCGGTCTTCGCGACCCAGTCGGCCAGCACCGCGAAATTGCCTTCGGTGCGAGCGATCAGGGCCTCGAGGCCGCCGATCTGCTCGGCCCATTTCAGGGCGTCGAGATAGTCTTCCAGGGCCAGCATCGACGGGGTGTTGATCGTCTCACCCTTGAAGATGCCGTCGATCAGCTTGCCGCCCTTTGTCATGCGGAAGATCTTGGGCAGCGGCCAGGCCGGGGTGTAGCTCTCCAGCCGGGCGACCGCGCGCGGCGAGAGGATCAGCATGCCGTGCTGGCCTTCCGAGCCCAGCACCTTCTGCCACGAGAAGGTGACGACGTCGAGCTTGTCCCAGGGCATGTCCATCGCGAAGGCGGCGGAGGTGGCGTCGCAGAAGGTGAGACCCTCGCGATCGGCCGCGATCCAGTCGCCGTTAGGAACCCGCACGCCCGAAGTGGTGCCGTTCCAGGTGAAGATCACGTCGCGGGTAAAATCGACCTGGCCCAGATCCGGCAGCTGGCCGTAACCGGCGGTGAAGCTGCGGACGTCCTGGAGCTTCAGCTGCTTGACGATGTCGGTCTTCCAGCCGTCGCCGAAGCTTTCCCACGACAGGATGTCGACGCCACGGGCGCCGAGCATCGACCACATGGCCATCTCGAAGGCGCCGGTATCGGAGGCGGGAACGATGCCGACCTTGAAGTCGGCCGGGACGCCGAGGATCGCCGCGGTGCGATCGATGGCTTCCTTGAGCTTGGCCTTGCCAAGCTTCGCGCGGTGCGAGATGCCGAGCGCAGCGTCGCTCAAGGCATCGAGGCTCCAGCCCGGGCGCTTGGCGCAGGGGCCGGACGAGAAGCGCGGATCGAGCGGCTTCGCGGCGGGTTTCATCGTCATGTGCCTTCCCCTCAGGAAGAGTGGCGACCCGTTGGGGGGTCGCGGCCCGCTGACGACGATAGTGAGGTCGCCCTCACCGGTCAACACATGTCAGCCGGGCAGGAACCGGACGGAAGCCATGCACCGGACGCATGGCTCATACACCAGCCTGAACCCCGATTGCCCACATGATTTCTTAACCCTGCAGCCCGCATAGTGCTGGCCTGCCCCTGCTGATTACGGCGACGACTGCAAAATGCTCTCCTGGCCGGACGTCATCGACCTCAGGACGGTCGGGATCATGATCATCATGACCTGCGTCATCTCGTCGATGGTCTCGATCGTTATCTGGCGCCTGAACCGGCCGATGGCCGGCCTCATCTCGTGGATGCTGGCCGCCTTCGGCGGCACGCTGTCGTTCCTGGCCTGGGTGGCGATGCCCTGGCTGGGGCGGGAGATCGCCATTCCGCTCAACATGACGATCTCGACCGGCAGCCTGATGCTGATCCTGGACGGGGTGCTCCGGTTTCGCGGGCTGATCCCGGCGGGGCGGCTGCGCTGGATGACGCCGGCAGCCATGCTGATCGAAGCCGTTCAGGTGATCGTGAACCTGAACCAGGACTGGCTGCGGATCACGCTGAACGACATGCTGAACAGCCTGATCCTGGTCGCGATGATCGCGGCCCTGCTGCATCGCGCTCGCCGCGACGAACGGACCATCCATCTGATGATCGCCGCCGGCACCGCGCTGATGGTCTGCAGCTATCTGCTCCGCATCGACGCCGCCCTTGGCGCGCCGCGCGGCACCTTCCGCGCGCCGGGCGACCCGGCGCATGCCTATGTGTTCTTCATCTCGCTGCTGTTCATCCTGAGCTGGACCTTCGGCATGCTGCTGATGGTGAACCTGAAAGTCCATCGCGCGCTGGCCGATCTGGCCGATCGCGATCCGCTGACCGGCATCGGCAACCGCCGCCTGCTCGACCGTCTGGCGACACGCAGCCTGGCCCATGACCGGGCCGGCCTGGTGCTGATCGACCTGGACGGGTTCAAGCACATCAATGACAGTTTCGGCCACGATCAGGGCGACAGGGCGCTGATCTGGATCGCCGATACCCTGCGCGGGCTGATCAGGCCGGGCGAGACGCCGATCCGACTGGGCGGCGATGAATTCGCGTTGTTCATCGACGGAACGGGCGACAGCAGCGATCTGGACGGCCGGGTGGCCGAACTGGATGCCGACATCAATGGCCGGATCACCGTCGGGGCCGGCTTTCCCCTGCCGGCGCGTGTCAGCATCGGCGCCGCCGCAGCACCCGCCGACGGATCGACGCTGGATGCGCTGATCATGGCGGCCGACCGGCGGATGTATGCCGACAAGCACGGTTTCCGGCCAGGGGCCGAAGCCCGGTCCTGACGCCCGGTCCTAAAGGTAGATGATGCCTTCCATGTAGCGCTGAACCAGGGCCGCCACCACGGCCCGGTCACGCCCGCTGCTGCACCAGGCACTGCCGCCGCGCTGGCCGACCACACGCACGGTCAGGTCGTCGCGGTCCAGACGCTGGCGCCAATAGGGCAGCAGGGTGCACAGCGCCGAGGACCGGACGGCGAGTGCCTCGGGCCCCCATTTCGCCGCCACCACCCGGGCGGTGAAATCGCTCTGATCGCCGGGAGAGGTGAGCACCACCACCGGCCGGCCGAGCGTGTCCATGGCAGCGCGGTCGATGCGCACCGCCTCTACCGCCGCCTCGTCGGCAAGCACCGCCACATAGCACGAGCTGTCGAGCATCATCACCGTCTCGGGCGTGATGCCGCCCAGCGCGGCGGTGAGGTCCACCCGGCCCAGCATCTTCACCGGCGGGCGCAGCGGCAGATCGACCAGCACCGACGAGGTGTCGCGCTGGCCCATGATCATGCCCGATGGGGTGAGCAGCTGCACGCGGCGGAGCTGCGGCTCCAGGTAATGGAAGACGGTATGCGCCGCCGCCAGCGCGCCCGGTGCCGAGAGCGGCACCTCGGCCGCGCGCGAGAACCAGCGCACCTCGTAAACCCCGGCGGTGCCGACCAGAAACACGGTTTCGGCCTTGGCATGCTCGCCGGCGATATCGGCCAGGATGTCGTCGGGCAGCCAGCCGTCCAGCGGGCAGACCACGGCGGGCACGCCGCGGAACACGCGGTCGGCGAAGACGTCGAGATGGCAGATTGGGATCTGCATGCGGCGGCCGGAGGTCTCGGAACGTTGGGATCGGGTGGCGGCGGTCGTCGAGGCCCCTCCCGCAGTGGTGGGAGGCCTGGTCGGGGAGAACCGGACCAGTGTGCTGGCTTCAACCGGCGCCGAGGGATCGCCCCGCTCCGGCTTCTCTGACGGACCGCTCGACATCTGGCAAGGTTCCGCGACGACAGGGGAAAAGGGTAGACGACAGACGAAAAAGGCATGGGGCCCGTGCTGCCGCCGGACGGCGATGCCCGTGCCCCATTCGTTCACCTTACACGCCTTGGCCGCCGGATGCCAACCTGGCGCGCCCCCACCGTCAGGGCAATCGGGTGAAACTGTGCGTGACAGGACGGAAAAAGTCTGAATCTCTCATTGTCGACGTTGTTGGCTTGGGAGGGATGGATGGAACCGTGTGGGGCCTTGGGCGAAGCGATTGGG